>JAUZSP010000008.1 GCA_030949385.1 Gammaproteobacteria bacterium
AAAATTTATGGCGTTATTACAGGGTCAACCCGAGCGGGTTCAATTTGCTCAGACCATGCAGTTGATCGAGCAGCATTACGACTACACGCCAGCGGAGTTCAGTAACGGTTTGGGCGCGGATAGGGTGCTGAATGCGGCAGGCAGCAATGAGGGTTCTTGTAAAATTTTCGCTTTTGGCCTGCTGCATGATCTGCCTGCTGAATCGCTGCTGCACTGTTTTGGGGATTATTACCGTCTGGATGTGGTGCAAAACCCAGCGGGCAAGGATCATCACAACATTCGCAATTTTATCCGTGACGGTTGGCAGGGGATCCGTTTCCAAACGATGGCGTTACGCGCCAAACAACAGGGGTAAAAACGCATGGCATTGAAAGCGACGGTTTATAAAGTGGATCTGCAAGTGGCGGATATGGATCGCAACTGTTATGGCGATTACGCTTTGACGGTGGCGCAGCATCCATCGGAAACGCTGCAACGGATGATGTTGCGGATTTTGGTCTTTGCTCTGCACGCCGATGAGCAACTGTCGTTTACCAAGGGTTTGAGCAGCACCGAGGAGCCGGATCTGTGGAATCGTCATTTGCACGGCGGCATTGCCGAGTGGATTGAGTTGGGGCAACCCGATGAAAAACGTTTGCGTAAAGCGGCGGGGCTGGCTGATCAAGTGACTTTGTATTGTTACAGCGGCAGCAGCGCGGAGATTTGGTGGAAGCCGATGCAGAGCAAAGCGGCGAAATTAAATAACCTCAAGGTGGTGAACATTGCAGCGGAAACGGTGGCCGAACTGGCGCGGTTGGCGGATAAAAACATGCCGCTGCAATGCACCATTCAAGATGGAACGATTTGGTTGGGTAACGGTGAGGTGACGGTGGAGGTGGTACCGCAGGTTTGGCAAGCGGTGGATGATTGATCTTTATTGGATGAAAGTCTTGGTGGGTGTTGTGGTGTATACCGAACGCTGCGGAGATGTAATTCGTCTTATCTCCGCTCGTAAAGCAACCAAAAATGAGGTGCGTCGTTATGAAAAAAGTCTCTAAAACTGATTGGGAAAAATTGGCAGATATGGATGATAAGGCCATTGATACCAGTGACATTGCAGAGTTGGATGATGCTTTTTTTCGCCATGCAGAAATAACAACACCCAAAAAGAAGCCCGTGACGTTGAGATTGGACAGCGACGTGTTGCTTTGGTTTAAATCACAAGGGCAAGGGTATCAAACACGGATTAATACGTTATTGAGGCGTTATATGGAGAGCCATCAATCGCGTTGATGGTTCGGTGTAAACGGTTTTAAGCCCTAGAAATAAACCCACCGGTGGCCGTATTGATTTTAATCTGCGCGCCCGCTTCCAGATATTCAGGTACCTGAATTTCCAAGCCGCTGCTCATTTTAGCCGGTTTGGTACGCCCTGTGGCCGATGCGCCTTTGATGCTCGGGTCGGTTTCGATGATCTCCATTACCACGCTGGGCGGCAGTTCGATGGCTAAAATAGCGCCGTCCATAATCAGCGCCACAATGCCTTCTAAACCCACGCTTAGGTATTCAATTTGGCCTTCAAGATCAGCCGCGCTGAGGCTGTGTTGGCTGAAATCGTCCATATTCATAAAGGTGTAGTGTTCACCGTCAAGGTAGGAATACTGCACGTTCAGCCGCTGGCAATCGGCATCCTTGAGCATCTCATCGCTTTTATAAGACTCATCCCGTTTTTGACCTGTTTTGAGATTGGTAAAACGGACTTTATACAGTGTCGATGCACCACGAGAAGAGGGGCTTTTGGCTTCCAACTGTTTGACCGCATGGGGTACACCGTTGATCTCCACGACCATGCCTTTTTTTAGATCACCTGCTTTTGGCATTGCTGCTTTTCTCCTGAAACAAGGGGGGTAAATTATGGTTTTTATGGATTCAGTTTTACGATGGCTTTGAACAGGTTGGCTTCTCGGTCATCAATAAACTCAATGTGTTGATAGGCTTTCAAGGCTCTGATAATACCGCTGCCAAGGCCACGGTAGGGCAGTATTTTGGTGGCAAATGAAGCTAGAATAGGGTTTCTTATATTAGAATTGCCACGTTTAATATTTTCGATGCTGAGGTTGTTGGGCAGGTGTCCTGGGCTGATAATTTCAATACGATTTATAAAGACAAACACTTTAATTGGTGCATCAATAAAATAATCTCGATGAATAAGAGCGTTGCAAATCAACTCCTCAAAAACAATTTTTGGTACAGCTAAAATACCCAGCGAATTGACATTTTGTCCTTTTTGTTCACGTTTTATGTTTCTTAAAATAAAACTCAGTGTATCTTCGAAAATATATTTTAATATCCCCGTCATATCTTGGCTGTCAATGTAATTATCGACATCAATTTCTTGGCAGGGGTAGGTAACACATTTGATAATAAAATTCGGCAGGCGTAAAGAGGGTTTTTTGGCAAACAGCAGTGTACCAGAGAGGTTTAGCGTCCCCTCTTGGCTCAAGTTTAAATTGTCCAGCAGTTGGTTTAGTGGCAGATCTTGTTCTTGCAGCGTCTCTTCGTACTGCTTTTCATAAAAATTGGCAAAGACTCGTTCGTCTAAATCTCGATAGGTTAGGCTGGGCACTAAAATTTCATCACCGTGCAGTAAACCTGCGCTTTGGTACATGCGCTGGATCTCTTCTCGGGCAGTGGCTTTGCGTTTATCAGCACCGCTTTTTACCCAGATAACCCCATTTTTATCCATGTAGGGCTTGGACAGGCCGGGAGAAATATGTACGACCATGAGTAAATTATCGCCGAGTGCAATGTTTTCGGTGATGGGGTTAATGGCCGGTTTGACCTGTTGTGATGCGGCATTGGAGACCAGATTACTGAGCCTGCCCATATCTTCACGATTCAAACCAGTAAGTGAGCCATCATCATCAGCGCCAATAATCAACATGCCGCCTAAGGTGTTGCTAAAGGCAATCATCTCTTGCGCCAACGAGATTTCATTGCTGACATTGGCCTTAAATTGATGCCTGCTGTCTTCATCTCGGGCGATGATGTTTAACAGTTCTTCAGCTTCCATATTGTCCCCTTATAACGCCTGCATCTGCTGCAAAGGTTGTAGTTGCTGTGTCCGTTGCTGCACGTCTTTTAAGGCGCGTTTGTAATAACCACGCAGATGTTTATTCAAATGAGGTAACACGGCCTTGTTAGGGATCTGTTTTAAGTGGCAAAAAAGGGCTAAGGAGTAGGTTAGATCATCTTGTGACAGAGCGCGATCACGTTCGGCACTGGGGCCGGAGCAACTGCCGCAGCTTTTACTGCGGGTGGTGTTGGCGGTGTTGCAAAACATCACGCCGAAACCCATAAACAGCCCGATTAATTCGATCAGCTGTGGCCAGTTTTCATCGCCTGCCGGTGGTTTTTGTTTGGCAAAACCGGCCAGATAAAAGGCCAGTTGTTGGGTTAGGCTGGCGATTAACACCTCAGGGTTGTTGAGCTGTGAGCCAGCGTATTGAATCGGCAGTTGTTGTGACTCGGGCACGGCGGTTTGTAATAGGCCCTGTGTGCCACGCAGTGCGCCTTGCAGACTCAATTTTGGTGGTTGCTCCAGTGAACAGCTCGACTGCTCTTGCAGCCGACAAGGCCAGTGTTGCAGACCAGCGTGCTGTTTGACTTGCTCAAAAATCAGGCTGGCCATGCCATGCAGACTGCTTTCGCGCCCAGGAAAATGTTCGTTGCTGGGGGTGACTAATTGCGTTTCGGTGTAAAACACCTCGGCATCAAAATTTTGCAGACACCAGAGTTGCACATCAAACAGCCACGTTATGCTGGTTTCATCCAGCAGGGGGTGTGGTTTTAAAAATCCAAACATGCTGTTTTGTCTCATGAAATTTGCGGTGAGTTCATGCACCATTCTACCGCTTTCTTACCGGACGATGCCCCCGAGAATTCTCGCCTGAACGCTGACCATCACGATGATCCCGCTTGGGCTTTTTCGGTTTTTTATCCCGAATGGGGCGTTGGTTGAGTGAAGACGGTGGCAGAGTATTAACCGGCTCATAACCTTCGACCACTTTTCTTTCCAGCAGCTTTTTGGTTACGCGCTCAATGTCCACCAGCTGTTTAAACTCATCATTCGATACCAGTGATATTGCTTCACCGGTAGAACCGGCTCGTCCGGTACGGCCAATGCGATGCACATAATCTTCCGGCACATTGGGCAGATCAAAGTTGATCACATGGGGCAGCTGATCAATGTCGATGCCGCGAGCAGCGATGTCAGTGGCGACCAAAATGCTCACCGAACCGGCCTTAAAATTGGCCAATGCTTTGGTGCGCGCACTCTGGCTTTTATTGCCATGAATCGCAGCGGCGGAGATCTTTTTGCCTTCTAAAAAACGCACCAGCCGATTCGCGCCGTGTTTGGTGCGGCTGAATACCAGTACCTGCTGCCACTGGTTCTCTGTAATCAAGTGAGCCAGCAGAGCGGATTTTTTGCTTTTATCTACAGGGCAAATCCATTGCGTGACCGTCGGTGCCGCTGCGTTGCGTGGCGTGACGGAGATCTCCACAGGGTTGTTGACCACGCTTTTTGCCAAGGTGCGGATCGAGCTGGAGAAGGTGGCGGAGAAGAGCAGGTTTTGGCGCTGCTTAGGCAGCAGGGCGAGGATTTTACGGATGTCGTGGATAAAACCCATATCCAACATGCGATCCGCTTCGTCTAATACGAGTACTTCCAATTGATCAAAGCGCACCGCTTTTTGATTGTAAAGATCCAGTAGGCGACCAGGCGTGGCGACCAAAATATCGACCCCTCTACGCAGTTTCATCATTTGTGGGTTGATCTTCACCCCACCAAACACCACCGTGGAGCGCAGCGGTAGGTTTTTGCCGTAGGTGAGCACGCTTTCGCCAATCTGTGCGGCTAGCTCACGGGTGGGTGTTAAGATCAGGGCGCGAGCGTGGTTGGCTTTCGCCAGTTGCCCCTGTGAGAGACGTTCTAAGATCGGCAGAGTGAAACCGGCGGTTTTGCCGGTGCCCGTCTGAGCTGCGGCCATAACGTCATTGCCCTTAATCACCTCAGGTATGGCTTGGCTCTGAATGGGTGAGGGGGTGTCGTAACCTTGTTCTGCCACGGCATCAAGGATGGGGGCGGATAGGCCAAGGGAGGCGAAGCTCATAGGGGTGGTCTCTCGTTACTGCGTTAGGGATTGGGGCCGCTGTTTGGCGGCGGTGCAGCTTACCCGATTTTGTACTTTAGAGCCATGCCAGCGTTCGATTTGAGAATTGGGAGGTGGGTGTTCATGAGTCAGTTCGTTGAGTTTTTAGACGAAGTGTTTGAAACATTTGGTGAAATTACGGTGCGCAAGATGTTTGGTGGGTATGGGGTTTATCATCAGGGCATTATGTTTGCTTTGGTGGCCGATGATCAGCTCTATTTGAAAGTAGATCAGAGCACACGGCACAAATTTGAGGAAAAGGGTCTGTCAGCCTTTCAGTATCAAAAAAACGATAAGCAGGTCAATATGTCCTATTTTTTGGCACCCGAAGAGATTTATGATGATAAGGAGCAAGCCGCTCAGTGGGCTGCTGTGGCGTTTGGGGTGGCAAAAAATAGAAAAAGGCCGAAGAGAAAAGTGAAACAGTGAATTTATTTTTTTGGAGTTGTGATTATGGGTAGAGGGACGCTGTGTTGTCTTATTTCGCTGCTGTTTTTTTCATCCGCCCAGGCTGAAAAACCAGTTCCTTCAGAGTCTGATTTTGTCATTGGTGAATTTTCAAACTCTGCATTAGAGCACTGGCAGCCTAAAATTTTTTCTGGTGAAACCCAATATGATTTGGTGTTGGACAAAACCGTTTCGCCGCCTCGGACGGTACTGAGGGCAAACAGCAATGGTGCAGCTTCGGGTCTGTTTTTTAAACAGCGCATTGACCTTGAAAAACAGCCGTGGCTGAACTGGTCATGGAAAACCGAAGGTGTGTTTTCTAATCTGGATGAGCGACAGAAGAGGGGGGATGATTTTGTCGCTCGGCTTTACATCGTGGTGGATGGCGGCCTTTTCTTTTGGAACACACGAGCGTTGAATTACGTTTGGTCTTCTTCGGCTGCGGTGGGGGAGTCATGGCCAAATCCATTTACCTCAAATGCGGTGATGTTGGCGGTGGAGTCGGGAGAGAAACACGTTGGCCAGTGGCGATATTATCGACGCAATGTACGCGCTGATCTGAAAAAACTGTTGGGCAAAGAAGTGCGTTATATTGATGCGGTGGCGGTGATGACCGACAGCGACAACGCAGGTCAGCAGGCCACGACGTATTACGGTGATGTTTATTTTTCGGCCACACCGTAGGAGCCGCGCGTTGCACGGCAGCCCTAGGATTGCGTTTTAATTTCGCTTTAAGCGCGCGCCACCAGCTCGATGGCGAAGGTCAAGGCTTGACCGGCCAGAGGGTGATTGGCATCGACGATGATGGTCTCGTCACGAATTTCCACCACACTCATATTAATGGTTTGGCCGTCAGGACCTTGCGCTTGTAAAGGCATACCGACTTCGAGCGGCATGTCGTCGGGCAGCATGTCTTTGGGTACTTCTTGCTGCATGTCGTCTTGGCGTGGGCCGTAGGCGCGATCAGGTTCGATGCGCACGGTTTTTTTGTCACCGACGTTCATGCCGGTGACCGCATCATCAAAACCAGGAATAACGCCACCAGAACCTAAAATAAATTCTAACGGTTCACGGCCTTCGGAACTGTCGAACTGTTTGCCGTCGTCGAGGGTGCCGGTGTAGTGGATTTGTACGGTATCGCCGTTTTTTGCTGCGCTCATGCTGTGTTCCTAGTCAGTTGATTTTTGGGTTGAAATAAAGTGATTCAGTCGTGAATGTCGAGTAATTTTTTGGCGATGTCCAGTGGGTCAATTTCCAACCCTTCCAGCTCTTCGTTCCAATTAGGGCCGACCATGACGTTGTCGTCGATCATGCCCTTGAGCCAGCGGTCTATAAACTCGTCGAGGTCAATTTCGCTGGCTTGGTAGCCTGACCACTCGCCGACACAGTGCTGTTTGGCGAGTTTTTTACTCGACCAAAAGGGCATCACTTCGGTCTCTTCAAACTCACTGGAGTCGCAGATGACCCAGCCTTCGTCGTTTTCCAGCCCCCAGACTTGGGCGTATTGACGAGCTTGTTGGACAAACACTTGGTAATTGAGGTGAAGTTGATCGCGGTTTTTGTTCATGGTGGGCATTCATAAGGGAGACAGGGGGGGCAAGTGTACTGAAGCGAAGCGCTTAGCTCAAACCCCCCATTATGGGGAGTCGAGGGGGAGGGGTTAACGGGAGAGGTTAACCGCGCCTTGTTGATTGATTGGCAGTTGGAAAGCACCGATCAGAGCGTTGTCGCTGGTGGCTCCCAAGGTGCCTTGGATGTCGTAGTTGAGCGCTTTGCCACCGCTGAGTACGGAGAACAGGCCGCTGCCAAGGTCCATAAAGTTCAGCGAGAGCGGCAAATTGATCACGCTTTTGCCGTTGGCTTTGATGTTGCCGACGTTGTTTTGCACCCCTTTGAACCACTGAGCACCGTTGACCTTGAGGGTGTAGTCGAGTTTATCCAGCGCCAGAGAAAAGGCGTTGGGGTTGTCGATTTCCAATTGAACGCCCACATTGGCACCACTAAAGCTCATTTCGCCCAGTGACATATTGGCCAGTTTGACCGACGGTGTTTTGGGGATCGGAATGTTGCCGCTGGTTTTGAGCGGGTGACGGTATTGGCCAATGATAGGCACATCGACCAACAGACCGAGATCGAGGTCGTAAGCGGCACTGTCTTTGTTTTTGAACTCTTTGAAAATGTTCATCAGTTGTTTAAAACCGACAGTGATCGGCAGTTCAATCTCGCTGATGCCGGAGGCGGCCACTTGGATGGGTTGATCTTTTTGGCCTTTGATAAAGGATTTTCCTGCCAGTTTGAGGTCGTAATCGAGACCGGCCAAGCTGATGGGGATCGGGTTGGGGTTGTCGATTTTGATGCCAAAGTTAAGGGTTAGGTTGTCAAAGTCGAGGGAGCTGATGCGGGTGCTGGCGATGCTGACTTTGGGGCGCTGGTTTTCCAATATCTGCTTGAGTGCCGGTTGGCTACAGCCGCTGAGGAAGAGGCTGCTGATAAAGCCAAACAGAACAACTGTGGCTACCTTTAGATTGCTCATACATTATTTCTCTTTGGGTCGAATGATTTGGTAGACGCTACGCAGATCGTATTCTTTGTAACGAGCAGGGACTTTTCTTCTCTCCCCTGCGTAACTGAGCATCATAGCTTTTTTCTGCTTGTAGTCCAGCCAAGAGATGAAAATCGCGCTGTGTTCGACGTTGCGATAGCCGTGATTGATAAAATAGAGCCAATCGCCTGCTTTGATTTTGTCTTGGCTGGCAAAGGGGCCGCGTTTTTTGCTCTTGAAGACCGTTTGCCGTTGGTGCCGTTTGAAACCGGCTCGGTCGTAGACGGTGTCGATGTAATCCCAGCAGCCACCGGGTAAAATTTCTTTGTTGATCAAGCTCATTTGACGAGCGGTACGCAGTATCGAACGGCCGCTGCGATGGGCGCGGCGCTCCTCACGTTTGAGCTGTCGCTCTAAGTTGTTCTCTTTTTTTAGGTTTCTCAGTGAGGTGCTGTTGGGTGGGTTGGTTTTTTTTGCTTCTGTGGGCAGTGGTTTCGGCTCAGGGCTGTAGCACGCGGTGCTGATTAGGCTGATGAACAGAAAGAGTATGACAGTGCTGGCTTGCATCGGTTTAGTCCTTGAGCCTAGGATCAATACTTCGGATAGTTTTAGGTCAAAAAAATAGGAACCAAAGGCGGGTTGTGAGACAATAGAGTTCTCAAAAAACGACAATCAAAGAAGACCACCCGTGGAATCTGTAGTAGAGTCGGTTTTACTCTCCATGTCCAGCGTTAAAAAACCACAATGTTTTTTTCTCTCGGCTCTATTTTCCGCATTGATGGTTTTCCATGGAAAAGCCACTTTTCGTAATTTGAGTCGTTACAGTTCGTTGCATGAAAAACGTCTGTCGCTCTGGTTTCGACGTTCCTTTGATTTTGCTCAATTCAACAGACGTTTGCTTCAAAAAGAACTGCCACAAAAGCACGATCAAATTGCGGCCATTGATGCCAGCTTTATGAAAAAAAAGCGATCAGAAAATAGCAGGGTTGGGGTGGTTTTACAACGGCGCTTTGGGTCAAGTCATGATGGGGTTGGAGTTGTCGTTGATTTGCTGAATTGATCTTCAAAGTCGAACCGCTTACGCGCTGGATGCTCGTCAAACGTTGGACTCGGAAAAAAGAGGGTGAGAGCCGAATGAACTACTACGCTAAACAGGTCTGTGATTTTGAGTAGTTAGATGTTTTATTTTATAAAGAGGTATCAGTATGGGAAGTATCAGCAAGCAGAATCGAGTTATTTTTATTTGGATGTCACTTTCATTTGCAATTTTAATGTTGTTGTTAGCGACGTTGCAAGGGCATAACTACTGGCAGATTAAAAATGTAGAGGGTAAATTAGATGAAATGGTGGGAAATAGGAATTTAAAGCTTCAGCTTTCTACTGATATGCTATGGGTCTCCTATAATCGACGTACTTCGGTTGTTAATCAATTGCTGTCTGATGATCCCTTTGTGCGTGATGAATATCAAATGCTGTATCACAAGTGGGGTTTTGAGGTAGGTAAAGTGCGTATTGCCATACGCTCTTTGGTCCTGGATGATGTTGAAACAAAGTTGATGGAGGAGCAGGTAAACTTGGTTAAACAGATTTTAGTCAAACAGGATTATGTTGTAGGTTTAACTCAAAACGATCAGTTGGAAGAAGCGCGTGAGTTTCTTGTCAGTGAATTAAGTGAGATGTATTATGAGTTTGATAAGAATGTTGAAAGCTTGAGATCGTATGAGAGAAAGATGATCGGTGTCGCAGCAGATGATGCGGCACTGGCACTCTCGAAAGCAAATTATTTTACCTTGCTCTTGGCTGTAATTGTTTTTATTATTGCTTTGGTTATTATTGTTCTGACGTTTACTCATATTCGTAAACTATCTAGTAGCCTATTGGCGCAGGCTGTTGAGTTAGAGAATGCCAATGATGGTTTGCAGCAAGCCATATTGGAATTAAAGACAGCTCAGGCACAGTTAATTCAAAATGAAAAAATGGCTGCGTTAGGGCAGTTGGTCGCTGGGGTTGCACATGAGATTAACTCGCCCTTGGGGGCAGTGAAATCCAGTGGTCGCAACATCAGTGATGCAATGGAAGGTGTCCTTTTGCAACTGCCACAGGTTTTGCAGTTGCTCTCCAATGTTGAAGAGCAGCTGTTTTTTGGCTTATTGAAGCAGCGAGTGCAAGATCGTGCCTTATTGACCACCAGAGAAGAGCGCAAGCTCATTAGAGCCTTAATGAGGCGGTTGGCTGAGGCGGGTTTGCAAGATACGCGGGATGCGGCTGAGACCTTGGTGCAGTTGGGGGTTTATGCTGAACCTGAGCCTTATTTGCCCCTATTTCAGCATAAAAATGCGCAGCTCATCTTAAATACAATTTATAATCTTTCCAGTATCGCTAGCAATACGCACAACATTAATTTGGCAGTGGAGAGGGTGACCAAGATTGTTTTTGCTCTGAAATCCTTTGCCCGTTTTGATCAGGGTGGTAAGAAGATCGAGTCCGATTTGAAAGCGGGGTTGGAAATGGTTTTGACCATTTATAATAATCAGATTAAACAAGGTGTTGAGTTACAATGTGATTATGAGCAATTAGAACCCGTGGCCTGTTATCCCGATGAGTTGGCTCAGGTTTGGACCAACTTGATTCACAATGCGTTGCAGGCGATGGACTATAAGGGGGTATTAAGGATTGCTTTGAAAAAAGTGGATGGTTTTGCAGTGGTTTCGATTGCGGATAATGGTTGTGGTATCCCTGAGGCATTGATGGGGCGTATCTATCAGCCCTTTTTCACCACTAAAGCCAGCGGAGAGGGCAGTGGTTTGGGGTTGGATATTGTGACTAAAATTATAGAAAAACACGGCGGTGAGATTCAGGTTGATTCAATTGAGGGTGAGGGCAGCGAATTTCGAGTTTACTTGCCGATGGAGAGTAACGCGTGATGGGAAAAGAAGAGAAAGGTGTTTTGCTCTGTGTGGATGATGAGCGCATGGTGTTGGATGCGTTAAAAACGCAGTTAAAAACCGCCTTTGGTAACCAATACCTGATTGAGGTGGCAGAAAGTGCGGAAGAGGGGTTGGAAATTTTAGATGAGATGCGAGGTGAGGGGTATCAGCCGTTGGTGGTGATCTCCGATTGGCTGATGCCAGGTATGAAAGGCGATGTATTTTTGCGTGAAGCAAAAAGTCGTTTTCCTTCAGTAGTGAAAATCATGCTGTCAGGACAGGCGGATCCAGTGGCGGTGGAACAGGCTTGGGAAAATGGTGGTCTGGACAGTTTTATTATCAAACCTTGGGATATTGACGATTTGATTGGCAGCATCAATAGCGGTTTGGGAGTGAGGTAGGTGAGCAAGCGGGCCGTTCTTTGTATTGATGATGATGAAACCGTTTTGCTTACATTGCGCAGCTTGCTCAAATCGTCGTTGGAGAAAGGCCTGATTATTGAGGTTGCCGAGAGTGGCGAGGAGGCGTTGGAAATTGTCGATGAGTTAGCCGCCGAGGGAGTGGAGCTGGAAGCGGTGATCAGTGACTATATTATGCCTGGCATGAAGGGCGATGAAGTGCTGAAAAAAATTCATCAGCGTTGCCCCAAAGCGGTCACCATTATGTTGACTGGACAGAGCGATTTACAGGGCGTTACTAATGCCATTAATCAAGCAAATTTGTACCGTTTTCTTGAAAAGCCGTGGCAGAATGACGACCTATTATTGACCATTAAGAGTGCGATTCACAGTTATCAACAGGAGTTTGAGTTGGAGCAGAGCAACGCTCGATTAAAACTCCTGAATGAAAACCTTGAATCTGTGGTGAAACAACGCACCCATGAGTTAAGTAAAAAAAGTGGCCAAGTACGTCAGTTGTTAGACAGTTCGGGGCAGGGGTTTTTATCCTTTTTTAGTGACCTGAAAATTCAAGGTGAGTGTAGCTCAAGGTGTTACCAATTTTTTTCGGTAGAGGAGATGGCGGGTCAGTTTGTTTATGAGCTGCTGTACTCCCGTTCCGAAGAACAACAGGTTCTATTGAAAAAAAATCTACAGCGTTTTTTCAAGTCTGAAGACCCAATGCGTCGGGAGTTGATTTTAGAGCTGTTGCCCAGAGAATATCAGTTGCAGAATTTTATTTTTTCTGCTGAATATCGACCGATGGAAAAAGATCAACTGATGCTGATTCTATCAGATATCACGCAAAAGAAACGCTTGCAAGAGAAGATCAATGCCAATCAAGAGCGGTTTAAGTTTATTGTTACGGTTTTAAAAGAGATTAATGATGTGCAGCAGATTATGCGTGAATTCCACTGTTTTTTAGAGCAGTGCTCGCTTGCTGCGGTGGATGTGGTTCAGCTGTACCGTGATGTGCATACCTTCAAAGGGCTTTTTTTACAGTTTGGGTTTCCAACTTTGCCGATGGTTTTACATCGAGTTGAAACAGAGTTGAATCAGCTTCAAGGTGATCTTGTTGCGGAACAGATCGAAGGCTTTAGTGATCTTAAAATCGCCTTGATGCATGATCTTGCTGAAATTGAACAGGTATTAGGACAAGGTTTCTGTCATGAAGATAGACTGATTAATATTCCTGAGTCGCGCATTATTGAATTGCAGTTAATGGTGGAAGAACTGGCACAAAGTAAAATTCTGGCAGATGAGCAGGCTTTTTTGGCTTTGTTACACAGAGTACGTACTGTGTGCCATGTGGATTTTCGCTCTTTGTTAAGCGGTTACCCAAAAGCGATGATGCAATTGGCGGCGCGTTTGAATAAGGAGATCGAGCCTTTTTATATAGAGGGAGATTTGATTTTAATTGATGCCACGCGCTTTAATCCACTGGTTAAAACGTTGGTGCATGTGTTTCGTAATGCGATGGTGCATGGCATAGAATCTCCAGAAGAGCGGATTGAGAGAGGGAAGCTGGAAAGAGGTCAGTTAACTTGTCATGTTTTACGCAAGAAAGGTGCGTTGGTGGTTGAGATTGGCGATGATGGTCGTGGTATGGATGCAGATTTGTTACGTCAATTTGCATTGGATAAAGGTGTTTTGGATCAGCAGTCGGTAAGTGAAAAGTCAGATGCTGAAATTTTTCAGCTCATTTTTACCGATGATTTCAGTACGACCGAAGACGTAGACAACTATTCGGGTCGTGGTGTTGGTCTTTCGGCGGTGCAAGATAAATTGGAGCGTTTGGGAGGAAGCATTCAAGTAAAGAGTAAAAAAGGGTGTGGTACGAGTTTTCAATTTACTTTGCCTATTGATCAATAGGTTGTCTTGAATCAGAGATTAAAACGAAGTGGTTTGCAGCGATTAAGGGGGTGGCATGAGTGAAGAACAGCTTGATGCGGCGGGTTTTTTGAAGGCAATTGCTGGCCGTTTAGATGATTTTCTTAAAGATGAATTGGCTGTTGAGGTGTCTCAAACTGAGTATCATTTAGGTGATCATAACCGCATTGAATTGCGCTATTTGACCTCGTTGCTGGGTGTTAAAGGCCAAGTGCAAATGTTTATCTTATTCAGTTTTGATAAGTTATTAATTCAGCATGTCTATGAAGCGTATACTGCCGAGTTGACGATCGAGGATGACGAAAAAGAGTTGATGATGGATGAGACTTCTGGAGATTTGTTAAATATTGTGATTGGCAATGTTTTGAGTACCATCTCTAAAAAAGGTAAACGTAATACTGTAACGCCACCTTTGACCTTAACGGATGCAAAAAATTTGGTTCGACATCGCAATGCAACGGTTAAGTCGGCAGATTTACTTACCGCCTCAGGGCTGGTCTCAATTTATTGTGTTTGGCCAAAATAAATTTTTAATCAATATTGATTTTATGGAGACGAAATGAATTCGTTGCGTGTTTTAGTTGTTGATGATTCACCCATTACCCTGAAAAAGTTGTGCAAAATGTTGGAGGATATTGGCCATACCATTGCGGGCACCGCTCGTACAGGCAGGGATGCTATTGATCAGTATAACGTCTTGCAGCCGGAGTTGGTGACGATGGACATTACCATGCCTGATATGGATGGTATTGAAGCCACGCAATGTATTTTACAGCACTCACCAAAAGCTCTGATCATTATGGTGACTTCTCATGGGCAAGAGCAGATGGTGATTGATGCTATTGATTCTGGAGCAAAGGGTTATGTGTTAAAACCGGTGGGTGAAGATAAATTAAGTGAAATGATCCAGAAGGTTTTTGAGCGTTATGGGTCGTCCTAGTTATTTTTTTGCAAAAAATATTCAATAATATGCTGTTTTTCTGTGGAGAAAATTATGGTTATTCCGTCGCTTGCGCCGCAGAACGAAGGGGTTTTGTTTGAAACTCTATTTGATCTGATTCCATTTGCTATTTATGCAATGGATACAACGGATTACAGTTTGGTTTATGTCAATCGATCCATGCGGGATAGAACGGGAGCTGCGTCAGGGCAAAAGTGTTATGAGGCAATTTATGGGGAGGACTCTCCCTGCTTTTTTTGTCGGATGCGAGAATTAATTGATGTGCAGGGAAAACCAAAGCAGGAGACGTTGATCTTCGAACACTTTAATCCCTTGGATGATTTGTGGTACCAGCTGCAAGAAAAAACGCTGTTTTGGCCAGATGGACGCACGGTGAAATATTCGATCGCGGTGGAGGTTTCAGCGCTTAAAGCGACCCAGAATCGTTTGGCTGAAGCACATGCGGAGCTGGCTTTAAAAAACCGTGAATTGGAGAATTTAAATAAAGAAAAAAATCAATTGTTGGGCATTGCGGCGCATGATTTACGCAACCCCATTTCAGCCATCGCTGGTTTTAGTGAGTTGTTGTTGCTGGACGGTATGGATGCCGAGGTAAAACAGATGTCATCTGAAAAAATTCAGGAGTTGAGCCACAGTACATTGGATTTGCTGAATGATATTTTGGATGTTTCGGCGATTGAATTAGGCAAGTTGGCGCTTGAGCGAGCACCTTTGGATTTTACCCAGCTCTGTGTGTCTCGTTTGGATGTGTTTAGAGCAACGATGGCTAAGCAGAAACAGATCTCATTGCAGCTGGAGGTGAAAGAAAATGCTGCGTTGTCACGGGTTAATGTGGATAAGCAGCGTATTTCACAACTGTTGGATAATTTGATCAGTAACGCGATTAAGTTTTCACCTACCGGATCATTGGTTGAGGTTTTTTTACAGTATCACGCGGTACCAAATAGCAGCGTTGAGTTGCGTATTAAGGATCATGGGCCGGGGATTTCGCTTGATGAGCAAGGCAAGCTTTTTGTGATGTTTCAAACACTGGCAGCTAAACCTACGGCTGGAGAGTCGAGTACCGGTTTGGGGTTGGCAATTGTGAAGAAGATTGTTGACGCTCATAACGGCCAGATTCGGGTCGAAAGCATTGCGGGTGAGGGCGCGACGTTTATTGTCCTGCTGCCCATTGCTTAGTTTTCTAGCAAGCCTTGATGTTGAGCATGAGAGAGGCATTCGCTGCGGGTGCTGACTCCCAGAGTTTGAAACAATGAGGCAATACGGTTGCGCACTGCGGTCAGGTTGATGTTCAGTAGAGTCGCCATGCGTTGCTCTGGGTGTCCCTTGTGAAGTAGCGCGAGTATTTGTTGCTGTTGTTTTGAGAGTGTCGGAGCAAGACTGGCTGCTTTGTTTAATTTAAGTCGGTCGATCTTAATGCGAAGATAATCCGGTAGATAACACTCGCCTCGGGTGATTTGGCTGATGGCCTGTTTCATCTCTTCGAGGGTTGAATGTTTCGGGATAATGCCTTTAGCTCCGGCGCGCAAGGCTTCTCGCAGCAGCTTGGGGTCTTCATTGGCGGTGATCATGCCGGTTAGAACATCGACATGGTGGTGTTCAAGTGCGCGCAGGAAGTCAATGCCATCCACCACCGGCATGTTCATATCAACCAGTACCAAACCGATTTTCGGATCGGCTTTAATGATTTCAAGTGCCTCTAAAGCATCGTCGGTGTGCTCAACCTTTTTTAAGCCACAGCCGTGGCGTAGCAGTTGCTGTAATGCGGTGGCGAAGAGAATATGGTCATCAATCAGTAGTGTTTTCATGCGGAAGGTATAACAGTGACAGGGGCGCAGACTTTAGCATAAAACAGTGCTTTTCAGCGCTATTACTCTCCACTTGCCGCATAACCTAGGTATAATCGCCCCCTTTGGCTTTTTTCGGATATTTTACAGTGATCTCTACAGCAAATCTTACCATGCAGTTTGGGGCTAAGCCCTTGTTTGAAAACGTCTCTTCGAAGTTTGGTGACGGCAATCGTTACGGCTTGATTGGTGCCAACGGATGTGGCAAATCCACCTTTATGAAGATCCTCGGCGGCGATCTGGAGTCAACGGCGGGCAGCGTCAGTATGGATACGGATGAACGCTTGGGTAAGTTGGGGCAGGATCAGTTTGCCTTTGAAAAGAGCACGGTGGTGGATACGGTGATCATGGGTCACGCTGAGCTGTGGAAGGTCAAAGCCGAGCGTGATGCGATTTACGCCAACCCCGATATGACCGAAGAAGATGGGATGCGGGTGGCGGATCTGGAGGTGGAGTTTGCTGAAATGGACGGCTACTCTGCCGAAGCCCGTGCCGGTGAATTATTGCTGGGGCTGGGGATTCCGTCTGAGCAGCATTTTGGCCTGATGAGCGCAGTGGCTCCTGGTTGGAAACTGCGGGTGTTGTTGGCGCAGGCGCTGTTTTCTGATCCCGATATTTTGTTGCTTGATGAGCCGACCAACCATCTGGACATCAATACCATCCGCTGGTTGGAGGGGGTAATTAACGACCGCTCCAGTACCATGATCATCATCTCTCATGATCGCCATTTTTTGAACTCGGTCTGTACTCACATGGCGGATTTGGATTACGGTGCGTTGCAGGTCTATCCAGGTAACTATGATGAGTACATGGCCGCAGCGACTCAAGCGCGTGAGCGTCTGTTGTCGGATAACGCCAAGAAAAAAGTTCAAATTGCCCAGTTGCAATCCTTTGTGTCGCGTTTCTCGGCGAATGCGTCTAAGGCGCGGCAGGCCACCTCTCGTGCCAAGCAGATGGAAAAGATTAAATTGACTGAGGTCAAACCGTCCAGTCGGCAAAACCCCTTTATCCGTTTTGAGCAGGAGAAAAAACTGCATCGTCTGGCGTTACAGATGGAAGGCGTAAGCCAAGGTTATGACGGCGAAGCGCCGTTGTTTAAAGATCTGAACTTGATGGTCGAAGCAGGTGAACGCATTGCGGTCATTGGCCCCAATGGCATCGGTAAAACCACCTTGGTTAAAACCTTGGCGGGTCAGATGGCGCAGCAGTCAGGCAAGATTAAATGGGCTGAAGCGGCGGACATCGGTTATTTTGCCCAAGACCACGCTGATGATTTTGCTGACGATGTGAATTTGTATGACTGGATGTTGCAGTGGCGACAAGAGGGCGACGACGAGCAGGTGTTGCGCGGGGCTTTGGGGCGCATGTTGTTTTCGGCGGAAGACATTAAAAAATCCGTCAAGGTGGTTTCTGGTGGTGAGCAGGGAAGGTTGTTATTTGGTAAGCTCTCTATGTTGAAAAGCAATGTCTTGATTATGGATGAACCCACCAACCATTTGGATATGGAGTCCATTGAGTCGCTTAATTACGCGCTGGAAAATTACGAAGGCACCTTGATTTTTGTTAGTCATGATCGTGAATTTGTCTCTTCTTTGGCGACGAGGGTGATTGAAATGACCGCAGAGGGTGTGGTGGATTATCAGGGCAGTTACGAAGAGTATCTGCGCAGTCAAGGTTTGACGGCTTAGATCGCATTGCGTCTTTGGTTTTTCTTCCAAGGAGGGAAGAAGAGTGTGCGTCTGTGGTAACGGGTTGTATTTTGAGTTTAGGGAGTCACCGTTGTGCCGATTAAAGAGCCTGTGAAAAAAGAGCCGTTATTACGTTGGATTTGGCGCTCCTATCTGCGGGCTTCTTTGATCCCACTGTTGTTAGTGGAGGTCGGTTTGGTGGCGGTTTACTTGCTCAGTACCGGTTTTTCACGAGATGAAAATGTGGCTGCGTTGCAGCAGTTGGCACACGAAGAGCTGAAATTGTTGGCGCTTCGAGAGTCAAAATTTATCCATAAGCAGTTACAGCCTGTTGAGTCCAACAGCGCCATCTTGGCTGAGGCCACCTTAACCGCGCTCTCAAAACCCCTGTTGGAAAATGAATTTTCTCAAGAGGTGAAAAGCCATTATCGCTTTGCGGACAATGGTATTTATTATCTGGATAAAAACCTCGGCGGGGCGACGTTCTATTACAGTGGCTTTCACCCCATTGGTGAGGTGGAGCAGGATAAAGCCTTGCGCAGTGCTCGGTTGGATGGTTTATTGAGTTCGATGCAGAGGCATTCGCCTCTGGTTGAACAGGTTTATTTTACTACCTTTGATTCGATGGCGCGTATTTATCCTTTTTTTGATGTGTTGTCTCAGTTCCCCCCCAAATTAGAAGTGACCTCGCTTAATTTTTATTACGAGGCCGATGCCAAGAACAACCCAGAACGCAAGATTGTTTGGACCGATCTCTATCTTGATCCGGCGGGGTTGGGTTGGATGGTGTCTAATTTGGCTCCGGTCTATCGCGGTGATTTTTTAGAAGGGGTGGTGGGGCAAGACATCACGGTGACTAAAATTGCCAAAGAGGTGTTGGATCTGGAAGTACCGTGGCAGGGGTATGCGCTGTTATTGGATCGTGAGGGGCATGTGATCAGTATGCCCGAGCGGGGCATGGAACTTTGGTTTACTGATGAGATCCTCCGTGATCAGGAGGAGCTTAACCTCTATCAGCAGCGTAATTTGCCGAGCGCTTTGGGGGTAGTAAATCAGCAGGCCGCTGGGTTTGAGATGTTAACCATGCACAATGACGTTCATCTGATGAGTTGGGCGACGGTGCCAGGGGTTGATTGGAAGTTGTTGCTGCTAGCGGAACAGAAACACATTTATGCCTCAGCGGATCGTCTGCGTGATGAGTTGGTGGCGGTGGTGTGGTGGATGGTGTTGGCTTTGGTGCTGTTTTACTTGTTCTTCTTCATTTTATTGTATCAACGCGCTGAACGTATGAGTCGTTTTATTGCAACGCCATTAAGAAAAATTCATCTTTTGATCCAACAGATTGGACGCGGAAATTATCAGCAATCGGTGCCTGATTTACCGGTGCAAGAGTTGTCTGAGACGGCGGAGCTGTTGGTGTTGATGGGCGCACGTTTGCACGATAACGAGGCGATGTTGAAGGATAATCAGCAGAAGTTACGACAGGCGAAATGGGAAGCAGAGCGAGCCAGCCGGAATAAGTCTAACTTTTTGGCGGCCAGCAGCCATGAGATCCGCACACCGATGAACGGGGTGATGGGGATGGGCGAGCTTCTGCTGGCAACCCCGTTGGATCATGAGCAGCGCGATTATGTCTTGAGCATTCAAAAATCAGCGGATCATTTGTTGAAGGTAATCAACGATATTTTAGATCACTCTAAAATCGAGGCGGGTGAGTTACGCCTTGAGTCTTTGGATTTCGAGCTGTCCCAACTGCTTTCGGGTGTGCAGATGAAAATGGGGGTCTTGGCAGCACAAAAAGGCTTGCGTTTGCGGCAGTCGATCAGTGTCGAGTTGCCTAAGTTTTTGCGTGGCGATGCAGGACGCTTGACTCAACTGCTGCTGAATTTGATCGGCAACGCGGTTAAGTTTAGCCAGCAAGGTGAGGTGTTGCTGAGGGTCACCGTGGTCTCGTGGCAGGCGCAATCGGTTTTGGTGCGGTTTGAGGTTCAAGACCGTGGGCCGGGTCTTGATGCGGCGCAGATCGAGACTATTTTTGAGCCGTATGTGCAGGCGGAGCAGGCTTCGGTCTGTACCCAAGGCAGCGGTTTAGGGCTTTCCATTTGTCGTGATTTGGTTGCTCTAATGGAGGGCGATATTGGTGTTGAGAGTCAGTTGTCCAAGGGCAGTTGTTTTTGGTTTGAATTGCCCTTCTTGTTGACTGATGGTCACACTCTTGATTTTCATGAAACGGGTGAAATGAGCGCCCACAGCTTTGAAGCGGTGAGTCTGGGTGCTCGGGTGTTGTTGGTCGAAGACGATGAGGTGAACCGTAAAGTGGCCACTAAAATGTTGAAAACCTTGGGCTGTCAGGTGGTGTGGGCCGGTGACGGTGAGGCGGCGGTAGAGCACTTTCAGCAGGCTGAATTTGACCTGGTCTTTATGGACATGCAGTTGCCAAAACTGGATGGCTGTGAAGCGACTCAGCAAATTCGTGCTACGGAAGGCGTAAACGATCATGTGCCGATCATTGCTTTGACCGCTAACGCGATGAAAGAAGATCAAGATCGCTGTTTTCAGGCGGGCATGGACGGTCATGTGAGCAAACCGTTTTTGTACGGTAAGGTGCGTGATACGTTGTTGCACTTTTTGCCAAAAAGCCGCTTAAAATCCTGATTTTATCTGTTTTTTCCAGTGGCGTTCGCCTCTGGTCTCTGTTGTTCTCTAAGTTGTCGCATTTTAATGTCAATATCCGCTTGCTGTGGGATGCTTGGACTAAGCTTAAGGTCGATTCTGGCCAGTGCCATTGGCTGACTTCATTGTGACGGAGAAATAATGAACGTGTTAAAAAAAATAGGGCTAGTGTTGTTGTTTGTGGCACCGCTGGCTTTGGCTTTGCAGTTGACCTTGAATTACATCGAAGAGAATAAGCTAGAAGGTCGAGCGGTGTCAGAGCTGTTGAAAAAAGAGATGGAATTTCGAACTCAACAGAAAAAACAGGCGGCCAATAAACCGCTGGTGGAGTGTACGGATTCGTTAGCATTGAAAGCGGGCTTGAAACCAAAGGGGTTATTGCCTACTGGTTTGAAAGCCATCTGGGCGGTGAATGACGGTGAGCGTCTTTCTTCAACCTTAAGTGATGGGGTATCAAGGCAGGACGGTGTGGTCTGGAATGGCTGTTATGTGGATCTGGTTGCGGTGCGGGATGAGGTGGTGGCTTTTCAGCTGGTGTTG
Organism: Gammaproteobacteria bacterium; assembly: GCA_030949385.1. Classification (NCBI taxonomy): domain Bacteria; kingdom Pseudomonadati; phylum Pseudomonadota; class Gammaproteobacteria; species Gammaproteobacteria bacterium. The sequence continues at coordinate 21,144 of JAUZSP010000008.1, forward strand.
GAGGCCGGTGGTTCTGGGCAGCACGACTTACACGTTTCTATGAGTGAATTGAGCCATCAAGATGGGCATAAAATTAACAATGATTTTTACCTGCCTGGAGGGGATGAGGCAGACATAAGCAACAGCGTTGGGCGGCGTATTGAGGTCTTCCGTGAGGAGTTTTTGCGCGTTAAGGAGTCATCGAGAGGTCTCTATTTTGATGAGCAGCGCCAACATATGTTACCGATGGGGCATTGGGCGGATATTTTAACCCCCGTTTCAGTAGCGGATGCCTTTAAACCCTTAGACCTTGCGGCGGGTCGAATTCAACCCTATTGGGTGGATATTTATGTGCCGCGTGGCACACCGGCAGGCAGTTATTACGGTTGGCTGTCGGTACTGACGCCCAGTTCAGGTGAGCGTTACCAAGTGCCTGTGCGATTGTATGTAGCGGAGTTGGAGTTGCCGCGTAAATTCTCGTTGCAAACCTTGGCTTATTTGGCTGATTCCCGTCAGATTCGTCGTCGTCATGGGGTGAAATCGGGTACGCCTGAATACGCTCAATTGCTCAAACGCTATCAGCAGATGTTGCATCGGCATCGTTTGGATCTGGTGGTGGACAAGCCGGTTCGGCGGGCAGATCAAGCGGTGGCCGATATGCTCAGTGGCACAATTTTCAGAGCCGATCAGGGTTATGAAGGGCCAGGAGAAGGGGTCGGCACAAAAATGCTGTTTACTCAGCTGAATACAACAAGCAAAGCGACGCTGCAAGGGGATATAAAATCTTGGCAGCGCTGGTTTAAAGAACATAAATTGCCTTGGTCGGCGGCGGTCTATTCGATTATGGATGAACCCAGCGAAGAGGATTACCCAAAAGTCATTGCACATGCGGCATGGGCGCATGAAGTTCGACCACGGATCAAAACGTTTTTGACTGAAAAAATCAACAACGCTTTGTTGCGGCGCAAAAATCCGGAATACATTGATGTTTGGTCAATGCCCTCGGCCTTAAGCGGTTACGATCAACAGTCCATTCTGGATCGGCAAAAAGCCGGTGCTCAGGTGGGTGTGTATAACGGTTACGCTCCGGCTACAGGCACGGCACTGATTGATGATTACGCTGTGGCGATGCGTACGTGGGGCTGGGCTGCGCATAAATTTGGTCTGGACTCGTGGTATTTCTGGGACATCGCCTACTGGCATCAAAAACGTGCCAATCGTGCCACGGATCTCTGGAATGATCCTTTGACCTACACCAGTGGTCTGTTTGGCGGTTCTGCTGAAAATGTTGGCAATGGAGACGGCAGCCTGCTTTATCCAGGTGAGGATAAACTGTTCCCTACCAGTGATCGTGGTTTTGCCGGACCGGTGGCTTCCATTCGCTTGAAAAACTGGCGTCGTGGGGTGCAGGATTATGAGCTATTGAAAATGGCAACGGCAAAGGGGTACGGTACGCAGGTTAAGCGGCTGGTGCAGAAAATGATACCCAAGGCGCTGTTTGAAAGCGAAGAGGGTGAGGCGATCAGTTGGTCACAGCAAGGTGCCTTGTGGGAGCGGGCGCGGCGTGAATTAATTCATCTCATGTTGGCTAAAAAACCCTGAAGTTTGACCTTCGTCATGCTTTAGGGTTGTTGATTGACTCAACGTGGTTGCAATCGAGAATCATTCCTATTAACATTTGGCATATATTGTCATTGACAGGAATTATTATGCAGCCTCAAACGTTAGCCACCGTTGCAGAGCGTACTTTAAGTCGGATCACCGGTTACCAAACGGAGCGGGGTTTGAAACAGCGTCTGATTGCTCTGGGTCTCTTTCCTGGAGCCGAAGTCACCACGTTGCAACGACGGGGTGGTGGTTTGGTGGTGGCGCGTGGTTCCGATCGTATTGCTCTTGGTGGTGCCATTGCGGCGCAAATTTTGGTTGAATCTCTGGCATGAACGGTTTCACTGTTGCCGTTACCGGCAACCCTAACTGCGGTAAATCCACCCTTTTTAATGCGCTGACCGGAGCCAATCAACACGTTGGTAACTTCCCTGGTGTCACGGTTGAGAGTAAACAAGGCAGCTTTGAAGTCGATCAGACCCACATTGAATTGGTGGATCTTCCCGGCCTTTATTCTCTTGACAGTGGTGGCAACTCCACCGATGTCACGGTTTCACGCAATTATCTTATGGCGGGCAACGCCGATCTGATCCTCAATGTGTTGGATGCGTCCAATCTGGAGCGCCACCTCTATCTGACCACCCAACTGCTGGAATTGGGGTTGCCGATGGTGGTGGCGCTGAACATGATGGATGTGGCCGAGGATCGGGGGCGTAAAATTGATCTGGCGGCGCTGGAAAACCTATTGGGTTGTTCGGTGATTCCGCTGGTGGCGAGTCGCTCGGAGGGCGTTGAGCCTTTAAAAACAGGTCTGCTTAACGCCTTGAAGGCGAGCAAGCAGCCAACTCTTGAGGTGGATTACCACCAGCCCATAAGCGGTGTGTTGGATCAGATCTGCGCTCAGTTGCAGCAGGCAGAGATCCGTTTTCCGGTCTGTTATCGTTATTTGGCCGTCAGTGTCTTGAGCGGTGATTTGGGTATTGATGACGGCATTCCTGCGGATATTGTCCATTTTGCCCAGCACGAAGTGGCGGGAATTGAAACTGCTTCGGCAGAAGATCTGGATATTTTGATCGCCGATGCCCGTTACAGTTTGGCGCATCATCTCACCGGCATCGTTACTCAACAGCAGGGCGAAGTGAAGAGCTTGATCTCGGATCGCATTGATTCGTGGGTCTTAAACCGTTATTTGTCGGTGCCGCTGTTTATTTTTGTGATGTACTTGATGTTCACCTTCACCATCAACATTGGTGGGGCGTTTATTGACGTGTTTGATCAACTGGCGCAGACCATTTTTGTTGATGGTTTTGGCACGCTGTTAAGTGCGATGGGCAGCCCTGATTGGCTGCGGGTGTTGCTGGCCGATGGCGTTGGTGGTGGCATCCAAGTAGTGGCGACCTTTATCCCCATTATCGGTTTTCTCTATCTGGCACTGGCCTTTTTAGAAGACTCCGGTTACATGTCACGGGTCGCGTTTATTATGGATCGTTTTATGGGGCGCTTGGGTCTGCCTGGCAAAGCCTTTGTACCGTTGATCGTTGGTTTTGGCTGCAATGTTCCGGCGATTATGAGCGCCCGCACGCTGGAAGATCCCCGTGAACGGGTGATGACGGTGATGATGAGTCCGTTTATGTCTTGTGGGGCGCGTTTGTCGGTGTACGCCCTGTTTGCGGCGGCCTTTTTTGCCGATGGCGGTCAGGTGATTGTTTTGCTGCTCTATTTGATTGGCATTGCAGCGGCTATTTTGACCGCCGTGCTGTTGAAATACACCCTGTTGCCGGGCGAGTCTGAGCCGCTGATCATCGAGTTGCCCAGCTACCATCTGCCAACGGTGAAGGGCATTTTGATGCGCACGTGGCATCGGCTGCACGGCTTTTTGCGTGATGCAGGTAAGTTGATTGTCTTGATGGTGTTGCTAATTAACTTTCTGAACTCCATCGGTACCGACGGTTCTTTTGGCAATCAAGACAGCGAAAACTCGGTTTTGAGCGCCATGAGTCGAGCGGTCACTCCGGTGTTTGAACCCTTTGGCATTCACGAAGACAACTGGCCTGCCACGGTGGGTATTTTTACCGGTGTGATGGCCAAAGAGGTGGTGGTAGGGTCGTTGAATGCGCTCTATTCACAGATGGGCAGTGAGCCTGCCGAAATGGCCACCGAGCCTGAGGCGTTTGATTTTTGGGGCGGAATTGGATCTGCATTGGCAACGGTACCGGAGAATTTTTCCTCGTTGACCCAATTGCTCACCGATCCACTGGGTTTGGCGCTGGTGAAAGAAGATCAGGTCGCAGCGGCAGCGGAACAGGATGTGGATATGGCCACCTTTGGTGCGATGGCGAGCCGCTTTGACGGTGCCATTGGTGCTTTTGCTTACTTGATCTTTATCCTGATGTATTTCCCCTGTGTGGCGGCCACTTCGGCAATTATGCGTGAGACCAACGCTCTTTGGACGCTGTTTGCCGTCTCTTGGAGCACCCTTTTGGCTTACGTCAGTGCCACTCTGTTTTATCAGTTGGCCACCTTGCCGCAGCACCCAGAGAGTTCGTTGTGGTGGGTGGCGGCGATGTTGGCGTTGATCGTGGGGGTCTTTTTGAGTCTGCGTTATTACGCTGATCGTCAACAGAATAAAGTGGTTGTAGCTTAGGAGAAAAATTGTGATTTTGAGTGAATTGAGAACCTATCTTCAGAGCCATTCTAAGGTTGCGTTACGGGACATTGCCTTGCACTTTAATGCGGATCCCGATGCGATTCGGGGCATGTTGCAACGCTGGCAAAGCAAGGGAAAAGTGGAAAAATTGCCCGCTGGTACGGCGTGTGGCGGTGGCTGTTGTCAGTGTGACCCCGCTACCTTAGAGATCTACGCTTGGCGCAGTTAAACAAATACGGTAAGGCACACAGGCGCATCTGGTAGGGCGTCAATACGCGAAGCGCATTGCGCCAAATGTAAGCCTTTAAACACACTCCAAAAGTACCACCCAGACTACCCAAGTCGATATTGAAAAATTACCAGCGTACCGTGGCCGTAGACGGAACAGCCAGAACCACCGAACACAAAAACTTCACGATGCACTGAGATCAGTAACCGCCATAAGCAACAACGTCGGACGAGTGCTGGAACAGTACGACTACAACGTTTTCAAATATTCCAGCAGGGCATTCAGTCCTGCTCTGTCATCTTCCCAATCGAGTTTAAACGTTTGGCCATCGAGGCGGATATCTTGATCATGCCCCTGATGGCCAATAATGTCTGATGCTGCCGTATCGTAGAGATAACCCTCTCCTTTTTTGCCTGTTTGTGAAGGATCCCAAGCAAACCCGACGTTCTCTTGATCGTAATCAAGGCGGCTTTTAATAAACTGATCAGGGCGGCTGCTGGGCAGCAATAAATGGTAGAGGGTTGGCACTGAACCGTTATGCAAGTAAGGCGCTTGCGCCCAGATGCCCACCAGTGGCAGAGCGTTGTAACCGTCGTGCTGTTTGGGGTTGCTCATGGATTGATTGCTTTTGCCCTTGAGAGAGATGCCTTTGTATTCGGCGCAGGGTTTAACTAATTTGCCGGAGAGGGTGATTTCAGTGTTGGGGCCACAATTGCCGGTGAAGCTGCTCTGCGCGCCAAGGGTGGTGATGCTGCCTGCGATTTTGGCTCGGCCTAAATGAGTGCCCATCTGTTGATAAACGTGGCCATTGTTGTCTTGATGACAGGCGGCGCAGTTTTGCGCAAACAGAATTTGTCCCTGTTTGGCCAGTTTGACATCGACCTCAAAGGGGTAAGCGGGTGCGGGTAGGTTCAGCAACAGGCGTTCAGAGTGAGCTGAAACGCGCAGATCGACGTCGTTAAAACCTAAGGTCACTTGGGCGGCGAGGTTTTTATAAAAGAGCATCGGAATGTGGCCGTTCCACTGTCCACCGCCGTTAATCAGCAGCGTTTCATCTTCATCCCAACCCAGTGGGTCGCGGCTCTGCTGATCCCAAACCGCCATAATGTCGGTGATGCCCGCTACATTGGGCAGTGCCAGCGGGGCAAAAGGGGCGCTGTACCACGCTGCTTTCAGACCTTGATAGGCGTTGACAGAGTTAAAACTGATGGCGTCTTCCATTCCGGCGTAACCGAGTTTTGCCCGTGTTTCGATGCCGCTGTAATTGCGTTCAACGATCAGTTTCCAGCCGTCGTAGGCGTTTTCTTGCTGTTGTATAAAGGCCGTGATGTGCTGTTTGGCGTTGTCGCGGAACAGCTCGATTTGGGCTTTTTCATAGGCGGCATCGAAGTGTGTGTCGGCGTGTTGATAGTTGTTATAAAAATAGTGTGGGTTGTTTTGCGCGCTGTCGGCAAGGGTGGTTAGCAGTGCGCTGATGACGCGCTGTTGCTGTTTTTCTTTATCTTTTTCGCCAGCGTAGAGTTTATTCAGTGTTTGTACGATTTTGTAGCGATAGAGAATGACGTTAAATTCGCTGTTGATGCCGCCGTCCAGATAGCGAAGATCGCCGTTTTCCAACCGCACTCGACCAATGTGGCAGCCACCACAGGTAAACGAGGCGTAGTCGATGTTGCTCAGTGGTTCTGCCCGTCCAAGGCCGCTGATGCCGATGCCACTGGGCATGGGGTAGTTGCCCATGCGCGGGTCTTGGTAAAGACCGATGACGCTGAGAAAGTTATCCCCTTCGCCCCAAAATTCGGGTGCGACTTTGGGCAGCAGCTTGAGGATTAGATAGGGAATGCCATCGGTTTGGCTGACGGCAAAATGAGCAAAAGCAAAATAATCTTCTTGGTGTTTTTTGAGGTGTGTGGCGATGGCTTGTTTATTAGCGGCTTGATGTTCTGCCCAGTTGTTCGGTACGGCTTTAATCAGCGGCGCTGAGCTGGGGGCGCTGAGTTGAACGGTGTTTGAGGGCAGCAGCAGATAAACGATGAACAGTGCCAGTGGGATGAGGATAAGCCGAAATCGTTTAATCATGCTGCTGCTCCTGAATGAGCGGGTTTGAGTGAATTATTTACTCAAATTCCATTGCTCGAAAAATACGCCCTGCGTTCTGTTTTGCGAGTATATCAAAGGTGGGCAGATGGGAGTAGGCAGATTGATCAATGGCGTAAGCGTCTTGCAAGCTGCCGTCGTTGTCGATGATCTCAGTAATTTTGCTGCGCATGTAGAATAAATAGTCGCGGGTGTATTTTGTTACCTCGTCCATGTTGGTGGGCATACCGTGACCGGGAATGACGTACTTGGCCTTCAGGGCAGCAAATTTATCCCACGTTTTGATCCATTCGCCGGTATCGGTGTGTTCAAACACCGGCAGCAGTCGTTGATGAAAGGCCATGTCTCCGGTGATGATCAGGCTGCGTTTGGGCAGCCAAACCATCGTATCGCCAGGGCTGTGAGCGGGGCCGAGGTTGAGCAGTTCGATGGTTTCATTGCCCAGTTGGATCACCCTTTTGGTGCCAAAATGTTGATCGGGCATCACCAACTCAGTGCCAAAGGCTTTGTCGCGGCTGCGACTGCGCATCTGATCGAGGGTCTCTTCGCCGTAGGTTTTTATTTCGGTTAAGGTGTCGGTATGAGCGATGATTGGAACACCTTGTTCTTGCCAGTAGTTAGAACCGAGCATGGCGTGGCCTTGACCGTTTTCCAGTACGACGTATTTCACCGGCTGATCGGTGAGTTTTTTGATCTCTTCGTGCAGGGATTTGGCCAGCAAGTAGTTGTCTCCGGCGTTGACCACTAAGACACCGTCGTCGCTGATGATAAAGGACAGATTGTTATTGTGGCCGGAGTTGTTGTAACCGCCGGGCGCGGTGGCTCCGATGGCGGAATAAACACCGTCGATGACTTTTTGTGGGCGGCGAAACAGCAGGGAGTCAGGCGCGGGGTTGAGCAGGGTTACCGGCAGTTCAGCTGCTTGCCAATCAACAAAGCCTTCGGCGTAGTTTTTTACATTCTGATAACCCATTTTTTTCAGGGTGTCAGCGGCAAAAGGGCTGCGTTGACCCGTGCCGCAATAAACCACGATGGATCTGTTTTTATCGGGGATGGCGGCGGCAATGCGCAGCTCCAGCCAGCCGCGTGGAATATTGAGGTTGTTTTTCGCCGCGATCATTTCGTTAACGGTTTGCACTTCACCGCTCGTACGCACGTCGATCAGATAGGTGTCGGGTTGTTTCTCCAGCCGTTGTTTCAACTCGCTGGTGGAGAGGTTGTCCACCTGCCGTTTGACCTCTTTGAGGGTTGGAACAGTCGATTCTGAGGCGTGGAGCAAGCCACTGCTGAGCAGAGTTAGGGCGATTAGAAAGTGAGTGAGCTGTTGCATAAGCGGTCTCGCTGCGGTCAGTGGAGAGAGCCTAGCCTACAGCATTCATAGGTGTGATGAAAAAGGGAAATGCAGTGAGGCATTGCCCTGTTACTTTTTTAATTCATAAGCCAAAGGCATCTGCCGACCAACTAACCCCTCCAACCACAGCAACCGGATAATGCTGATGCACCAGCGTTTCAATCTCAGCAACCCGCTGTTTTGGCACATCAATCATTAACAGGATTTCGCCGTGAGCGAGTGCATCGCTGAACTCTGTTAGGTGCACGTTGGGTAGATGAACGACGAATTTTTCACCAGCAACAAAGGTCAGTGCCATGACAGATAAAGCACTCACTGCACCGACAAAAGAGCTGGAGACCAGAGCGGTGACGAAAACCACGAAAGCGAGGCCAAATAGAATGAGATTTGAGGCCCATAAGGCTTGTTCAATCTGAAAGGCGCTGTCGTGTTGTTGTCGTTGTGTTGCTTGTGGCAGTGAGTTGAGTTCGATGTTGTGAGCGATGGCATGAATGCGTCGTTTGGGAATGTTCAGTTCAACCAGTTGTTTGACTACGGGTTGAGCTTGTTTTTCATCAGGAAATAAAAAATAGAGTCTGCGTAACATGGTGAATCTCCCTTTTTGGGGTCACAAGACCCTTTGGCTCACCTCCCTGTAAGAGACTAAAGGGGTGTAAAAACAGCGATTTTAACCCTCGGCAATGTAATCGTCTGTATCGTTACCCATCAGGATTTTTTTATTTTCTAATTCCATTGCCAAATAGACCTGTTTGTTTTTTTCGTTCTCGAAATAAATTTCCAGACCATTGATGCCATCGCCGTCGTAGACGCAAGGGTGATGTTCGGGGTCGGTAACTTCGCGTGAGGTGATGGGATCTGTGGTGGTTCGAATGTGCATGGTGAATACTCCTTCAAGTTCACTACTTTTTATAGGTTAATCTGGTTATTTAGTCAAATTATGTGCTTGCAGATAGGTCTTTTCTTCATTACGTTACACCTCTGAGACCTTTGTTACAGGTCAGTTTTGTATGCTTCAAGCGTCCCTTCGAACAAGAGAGAAAACAATGTCTAAACGCAGCTAAATTCTATTAGCGTCTGTTATTGATTTGGTCACTTTGGGCAGTTTTACTGCTTTTGCAGGTGAGAAATGTGGTTTTGGTAAACACGGTTTTAGCCCTGAAAAGCGTGCTGAATTTATCCTAAAGCGGGTCACAGGTAAGCTTGATCTGAATGAAACTCAAGTTTCTAAGTTGAAAGCGGTGCAAGCGCAATTTATCCAGCAGCTGATTGTTGAGGCGCACGGGGGAGAGTTACAGATTAAGAGCGAGTTGGGGGTGGGGAGTTCGGTTGTGGTGCGCTTACCCATCACCAATGCCCCCTTTATCTGATGGCCATTCTGCGGTAAAACCTTCTCACTGATTTTAATTTGGAGTGTTAACCATGAGCAATGAGAACAAACAAGGCGTTTCTGTGGATGCGCCAGCCATCGGTATGGTGGGTGATCAAGATGAGCTGAAAGCGACTTTGAAAGAGCGTCAAAAGGCCTTAATCAATTTGGCTGCGAACTGCGATTCAGTGGAGCGCGGTCGGGCGTTGTTGGATGTGGCGGAGTCTCATCTGGGATTGACGGAGCACGAGCACGCTTGGCGCTTGGCAAAAGAAGGGTTTGATCTCTTTATGGCCGCTGAGAGCTGGCAGGATGCGGTGGAAGCCTGTGATGTGTTGTATCAAGCGCAACAGCCTGCGTCCATTGCGGCGTTGGCACACGGTGTTTGGTTGGCGGTCACTTACCCCGTTGATCCGCAGGTGAGTTATACCTTGTTGGAGCACATTGTGGATGAAACCCCGAATGACTCTGATGGTGCGGCGGTGGCAGCGATGACGGCGCACTATCTTTCTGATTTGCGCAGCAAAGATGAAGAGCATGACAGCAACATCTTTTTAACCCGAAACTTAGTGGCGAGGGTGGCGGAGCGTCACAGCGGCATCCAGAATCAGCTCGGTATGGATGTCTGGGTGGAGAAATTGCAACTCAAAGAGCCTCAGGATTTTCTGCCGAAATTGGCGCAGATTCTTGATGTGATTGTGGAAGGTCAGTGGTGGTTTGATCGGGATGCGTTGCGGGCTAAATTGCCAGTGCATTAGGGCTTGAATTTAAAAGCAGTGTAGGTGAAATTCAAGAGAAGTGATGCCACCCCTCTTGAAAGTTTCTCTATAACTCAGTAAAGCCAGAGTACTTAATCCCCGAAAGTGATGCCATTTCACGGTGCCATGTTGCCAAGTCATTTTTATTGAATTGGCTGAAATCATGATGGCCACATGCGCGTGCCATCACTTGCATTAACTCCACAGAAGCATTGAAAAAATTATGCAGCTGTTTTGATGATTTTTCAATGTTCAGCCGTTTCCGTAACTCTGCTTTTTGCGTTGCGATGCCTGTGGGGCAGTTGTTGGTATTGCACATTCTTGCTGCAACGCAGCCGATGGCTTGCATGGCGCTGTTTGATACAGCAATGCCATCGGCACCAAGAGCAAGCGCCTTTACAAAGTCCATTGGAACCCGTAATCCACCGGTAATAATGAGTGTTACGCGACCACTTGCGCCCTGTTTATCAAGGTAAGCGCGTGCGCGTGCTAAAGCCGGAATGGTGGGAACACTGATGTGGTCTCTGAATATTTCAGGTGCAGCGCCTGTACCACCACCACGCCCATCCAATATGATGTAGTCCGCACTGGCATCCAATGCAAATTGGATGTCTTTTTCAATGTGGTTGGCACTTAATTTAAAGCCAATAGGAATACCTCCGGTTACTTCTCTCACTCTATCAGCAAAGCGTTTAAAGTCAGCGGCAGATGAAAGATCTTTAAAGGTTGGCGGAGAAATAGCCGGTTGGCCTTCTGTTATGTTTCGTACTTGTGATATTTTTCCTTGGTTTTTATTACCCGGAAGATGGCCGCCGGTGCCGGTTTTTGCACCTTGCCCACCTTTAAAATGAAACGCTTGGACTTTTTTTAATAACTCTTCTTTATAACCAAAACCCGCGCTGGCGTATTCATAAAAATAACGCTCATTGGCCTCTTGTTCTTCAGGCAACATGCCACCTTCACCAGAACAAATACCGGTTCCGGCAAGATTGGCTCCTGTTGCTAGTGCAATTTTAGCTTCTTCAGATAAGGCCCCAAAACTCATGTCTGAAACAAATAGGGGTATATTTAGTTTTAGAGGTTTTTTAGCCTCTGGCCCAGCCCTTTCAAGGTGGCTAATTATAGAGAAAACTGATCGAAAAAGGCATATTTTCTGGCCATTCGTTTGTATTTGATGAATAATCTATTCCAAAATTACATTCTGTAAAGAGTCCATTATGTTCAGTAAAGTTTTTCAGCGTTTTATGGATAAAAGCCCTGTTCCTGTCATGGTTCAAGCTCTTTTAGAACGTGTGCTTTGTCCTGAAAAACTGAATTCAATCTTTGAGCGTACAGCCGTTGAGCAATACACAAGAACATTGCTTTTCTCCACCGTATTTGACTTGATGAACTTGGTCATTTTCAAGACCTTCCCTCTGTGAATGCAGCCTATAAAGAAGAATCTGACGAGGTTGGTGTATCAATCACCTCACTTTACAACAAGTTGAATGGCATCAGCACCGAGACCTCGGCAGCGTTGGTGCGCGAAACGGCAAGAGAAAAACCGAGATCATTGCTGCTCTGGACGGAGCAAGAGCAGCCTTGTTAGCTGGATATCGGGTCAAAATGTTGGATGGCAACTGCATTGAAGCAACAGAGCACCGACTGGAAGTTTTGAGAGAGACCAAAGCAGGTGCGCTTCATGGAAAATCCCTTGTTGTTTACGATCCCATGCTGGAGATGGCCATTGATGTCTTTCCTTGTGAAGATGGGCATGCGCAAGAACGCGCTTTATTGGGACAGGTATTGACCACGGTTGAAGCATCAGATGTGTGGATTATGGACAGAAATTTCTGTGTTCGTGCTTTTCTTTTGGGGATGGCAGATAAGAGCGGTTATTTCGTCTGTAGAGAGCACAAAGGGCTAACATGGGAAACGTCTGGCTCAGAAAAAAGCAGGAAAATGTGATACCGGAACGTTGTATGAACAGTCGATCACGATGCTGGATGATCTTGGTGAAAAAGAACTTATCGTCGAATTCGACTTAAATTAAAGCGTGAAACACGAGATGGTGAGCAGGAAATCGTTATTTTAACCAATTTGACGAAAACATCAGCCAACGCCCAATGTATTGCTGAGCTGTATCGCAAGCGATGGAACATAGAAACCATGTTTCAAGAGCTGGAAGCGCACCTACATTCAGAAGTGAATACACTGGGGTATCCGAAAGCGGCTCTGTTTAGTTTTTGTGTTGCGCTGGTTGCTTATAATGTATTGGCTGTTGTGAAAGCTGCTTTGCGGGTTCAGCATGGAGAAAAGACCATAAAAGATGAGCTTTCTGGTTATTATTTAGCAGGGAATATTGCCCGAACATATGATCAATACTTCGGACAGTTTTAGAGAGAAAAAGATAGGAACCACAGGCGGATTCTGAGAAAATAGAGTTCTCAAAAAACGACAATCAAAGAAGGCCGCCCGTGGAATCCATAGTAGAATCGGTTTTACTCTCCATGTCCAGTGTTAAAAAACCACAACGTCTTTTTCTCTCAGCTCTGTTTTCCGCATTGATGGTTTTTCAAGGGAAAGCCACTTTTCGTAATTTGAGTCGTTACAGTTCGTTGCATGAAAAACGTCTGTCGCGTTGGTTTCGACGTTCATTTGATTTTGCACAATTCAACAGACGCCTACTTCAAAAAGAGCTGCCACAAAAGCACGATCAAATTGCCGCCATTGATGCCAGCTTTATGAAAAAAGTGGTCAGAAAACAGCAGGGTTGGGTTGGTTTTACAACGGCGCTTTGGGGCAAGCCATGGTGGGGTTGGAGTTGTCGTTGGTTTGCCGAATTGATCTTCAAAGTCGAACCGCTTACGCGCTGGAGGCTCGCCAAACGTTGGACTCGGAACAGAAAGAGGGTGAGAGCCGAGTGGACTGCTACGCGAAACAGGTTTGTGACCTTGCCTGTGATCTTCAAGCGCAAGGCATTCGCTACCTTACCGCAGACGCCTACTACAGCAAGGTGAAGTTTGTCGATGCGGTCTGTTCAGATGACTTACACCTGATTGGAAAGCTGCGTTCAGATGCCAACCTAAGCTGGTATTTTGAGGGCGAGTACGGTGGCAAAGGACGTCCTAAAACGTACGATGGTAAAGTCAATTTCCAAACGGAGCTGTCCCGTTTTGATGCGTGTGGCGTAATGGATAAGGGGTATCGATTTACAGCGCCGTGGTTCACTCGTGTTGTTTCAAACGGAAAATCCGTGTGGTGCTGCTGCGATGGGAGCAGAAGACAAAAGTCCGTTCGGCTCTGCTGTTTTCTACGGATTCGGAGTTGGCTCCAGAAAAGATTGTCGAATATTACACCGCTCGTTTTCAGATTGAATTTTTGTTTCGTGAAGCCAAGCAACATACGGGTTTAATGGATTGCCAAGCGCGTTGCTCAGAGGCCATTCAAACTCATATTAATGCCTCGTTCACCGCACTGAATTTATTGAAGCTGGAAGACCGTAAGGACAAAAACAACCCTGAGCCTTCGGTGATTTCGATTGCCTCGTGGCGACGCAAGAAATTCAATCAATATTTGATGAAAATACTTTTTGACAAGTTAGGTTTGGAGAGATCTTGTCAAAAAGTCGAGGCGGTTTACCATGAGCTGAGTGAGTATGGGGCTATTCAGGTTTAAAACTGTCCGAAGTATTGATGATGGAATGATGATCGCGTTACCCGATGAAGAATGGGGCGTTTTTAAAAATATGAGTCTGACTCAATTCGTTGATGTTTTTCTTAAGCTTACTGAGAAAATCAATTTATTAAAATTTAGAAAATCGAGGCGAGGTATAAAAAAACCTCCTGTTAAACGTAATAAATATCCAAATCAACCCCATGTTTCTACCGCCAAATTACTTCGCGGAGAAAAACCTAATGAATAATCAATAACTTACCACCTTGAAAGGGCTGGACATAGAGAGTAAAACCGATTCTACTATGGATTCCACGGGCGGCCTTCTTTGATTGTCGTTTTTTGAGAACTCTATTTTCTCGGAATCCGCCTGTGGTTCCTATCTTTTTCTCTCTAAAACTGTCCGAAGTATTGCAAGCTAATGTTATTGTCATTCGTTGCTGAACGGTGCTCATCTTTGTAAATGTAATAATAATTAAAAAAATTATCTTTTTTATCTGAGTAAGCACCATGAACCCCAGCGCCACTCTCATTCCACTCGACCAAATTTCGATTATCGCTGTTGATGGCAAGAGCATCTGTTGTTGGGTTGTTGAAATAGAACAGATCAATTGTATGGTTTTTTGATGGAGATATGTTGGCTGTGACCGCATTGCTGTAGGTGGTTCGTGAGCCGTCAGCGGGTGTACCCTCTGCAATTATTTTACCCGTCCCATAAAACAGTGATTGACGACCAAGTTTTAAGTCTACGCTAATATCAAATGGTTTCTTTATATTTACATACAGTTCATCAAACACCCATTCCCCTGGTGCTTCCCAGCCATTGAATGTGTTCGGTTTTGATCTGTCGTAATGGCGAAACTCATTTGATACTCTGGCTTTAATTTCGGTTTTTTTGCTAAAGGTGTATTTCCCCCAAAATTGAGAGCGAATTTGAGAGTAAAGTTATTTTGTTATGGTTGCGCCATTATTGCGTCCGATATCAACTGGAATGTTTTTTGGATTGTTCAGTTGAAAACGAATCTCCCCTCCAAAATTCCAAGGATTTGGGCGTGTGTTGATATCGCCAGCCAGTGCATCCAAGGCACCGGATATAAGTATGGCGATGCTAAGGAGCCGGTTGCTTTTCATGCTTGTTTTAAAGGGAAAGAAATTGAGTGCTAAGATAACCACTGGTATTTCTGGTGTATTCCATAAAAAGCTCGTCGAAGTTATCTACGACTGAATTTTTGACCGATGCCCGTTTTAAACTGTGCTCGCTCCAGTAGGCCAATCGTTTGCTTAATAGATTTAACGCATAGACTTGGTCAACTAATTTAAGTCGAGAAAATATAGGGGCATACGCAGTATCCACTAGCGAAAAATTCCTACCAGAAAAATAAGGGCCATCAGCATCAATGGCTTTTTCTACCTGAGAAAATTGTTCGGCTACCTTATTTTTTAACTCAAAAAATTCTTTTTCATCTTTCACATACAGCATTGCAAACATGTTCATGGTGATGTCTGATGCAAATTCTGTCCATGAGCGATGGTTGGCTTTTTCAAGTAACTCTTTGGGGTCAATACTTCGGACAGTTTTAAACCTGAATAGCCCCATACTCACTCAGCTCATGGTAAACCGCCTCGACTTTTTGACAAGATCTCTCCAAACCTAACTTGTCAAAAAGTATTTTCATCAAATATTGATTGAATTTCTTGCGTCGCCACGAGGCAATCGAAATCACCGAAGGCTCAGGGTTGTTTTTGTCCTTACGGTCTTCCAGCTTCAATAAATTCAGTGCGGTGAACGAGGCATTAATATGAGTTTGAATGGCCTCTGAGCAACGCGCTTGGCAATCCATTAAACCCGTATGTTGCTTGGCTTCACGAAACAAAAATTCAATCTGAAAACGAGCGGTGTAATATTCGACAATCTTTTCTGGAGCCAACTCCGAATCCGTAGAAAACAGCAGAGCCGAACGGACTTTTGTCTTCTGCTCCCATCGCAGCAGCACCACACGGATTTTCCGTTTGAAACAACACGAGTGAACCACGGCGCTGTAAATCGATACCCCCTTATCCATTACGCCACACGCATCAAAACGGGACAGCTCCGTTTGGAAATTGACTTTACCATCGTACGTTTTAGGACGTCCTTTGCCACCGTACTCGCCCTCAAAATACCAGCTTAGGTTGGCATCTGAACGCAGCTTTCCAATCAGGTGTAAGTCATCTGAACAGACCGCATCGACAAACTTCACCTTGCTGTAGTAGGCGTCTGCGGTAAGGTAGCGAATGCCTTGCGCTTGAAGATCACAGGCAAGGTCACAAACCTGTTTCGCGTAGCAGTCCACTCGGCTCTCACCCTCTTTCTGTTCCGAGTCCAACGTTTGGCGAGCCTCCAGCGCGTAAGCGGTTCGACTTTGAAGATCAATTCGGCAAACCAACGACAACTCCAACCCCACCATGGCTTGCCCCAAAGCGCCGTTGTAAAACCAACCCAACCCTGCTGTTTTCTGACCACTTTTTTCATAAAGCTGGCATCAATGGCGGCAATTTGATCGTGCTTTTGTGGCAGCTCTTTTTGAAGTAGGCGTCTGTTGAATTGTGCAAAATCAAATGAACGTCGAAACCAACGCGACAGACGTTTTTCATGCAACGAACTGTAACGACTCAAATTACGAAAAGTGGCTTTCCCTTGAAAAACCATCAATGCGGAAAACAGAGCTGAGAGAAAAAGACGTTGTGGTTTTTTAACACTGGACATGGAGAGTAAAACCGATTCTACTATGGATTCCACGGGCGGCCTTCTTTGATTGTCGTTTTTTGAGAACTCTATTTTCTCAGAATCCGTCTGTGGTTCCTATCTTTTTCTCTCTAAAACTGTCCGAAGTATTGTGGGGTGAAGGCTGGGGGCGTAACACTCTTCAAGGTATTCAGCGATCACCGCCGACTCGAAAACGACGGTATCTTGAACTCTGAGTACGGGTACTTTTCCTAAAGGTGAGACCTCTTGAAACCAGTCTGGCAAATCCTCCAGATCAACATAGGTTGTGTTATAAGCTACGTTTTTTTCGTTCAAAATGATGGCTGAACGTTGTACAAATGGACAAACTTTGAAGCTTATTAATTCAGGCAGTGATTTGGAGTCCATGATTTTCCTATGGGTTTGTTGCACATTGTTTTGTGAAGGAAGGGGTTATCATATAACCAATGCTTCACTATGGTAAGTAGTTACCAATTGGATAGTTATGGGATAAATGGTGTTTTATGAGTATGTATTTAATCGCTGAACAGAGCCATCATAAAGATAACGATTGGCTTCACTGTGTTTTGGTAAATGACGCAAAACCTGTCGATAGGTGATCTCCGCCGTGCTGCGATTTTCGGGATTTCCAACCAAAGAGGTGCTCTTGCCTGATAAACCCAGCCGTTCAGATTCGTTTGTTGTTACAAATCAGCTGTTGTTGTTGATGCTCTTCATGTAATGTTCGCCCTAAATTTTCCCAGCACACGCAAGCTCAATTGGTGACACAGAACCTATGAATGACAAAACGATAGCAACCCACAACGGTAATTTTCACGCAGATGATGTGTTCAGTATCGCTGCATTTAGGCTCCTATTCCCCTCTTTTAAGCTCGTTCGCACCCGAGATTTAGAGCGGATCGCCAAGGCGGATATTGTGGTTGATGTCGGTGGTGAATATGATCCAGAGACGGGGCGTTTTGATCATCATCAGCGCGGTGGTGCTGGTGAGCGCGAAAATGGAATTCCTTACTCTTCGTTTGGTTTGATTTGGCAGAAGTACGGTTTAGAGCTGTGTGAAGGCAATCAAAAGGTGGCCAATGCCATTGATGCCGGTCTGGTCTCAACGATTGATGCCATTGATTGTGGTCATGTCGAAGGTGTTTCTGAAGGCATTAGCCTAAGCCAAACCATCGGTATGTTTAACCCAACGTGGCAAGAAAAGAGTCACTTTGACAGCTGCTTTGATGAGGCGGTCGAGTTTGCTTCGCGGGTTTTAACCCGCTTTATTGCTTCGGCTAACGGTGGCATCAGTGCAAAAGAGATTGTGGCCAAAGCGATTGATCATGCCGAGGATCCAAGGGTGATTGTGTTGGAAAAATACACGCCGTGGAAAAGAACGGTTCAGGCACTGTCTAAAGAAGCCCTCTACATGGTTTATCCTTCTCATACGGGACAGTGGAGAGTTCAAGCCGTACCTGTTGAGTTGGGTTCATTTGAAAATAGAAAATCGTTGCCCACACCGTGGGCGGGTTTAGCCGATAAAGAGCTGCAAGAGATAACGGGGCTTGGGGATGCGATGTTCTGCCATAACGGTCTGTTTATCGCGGGTGCAGAGTCTTTTGAGAGTGCGATGAAAATGGCCTCTATGGCGCTTGAGGCGTAGAGAAAATCTCCCAAGTCCTAACTTCGCTGTAAATCTTGAAGAACAGACGTTTTTCTCCCCTCTTCAATGGAAGAGGGGGTGGGAGATGTGTTCTTCAGTGTGTAATTTCGTTACTAAGCTAAAGAATTTGCCTCACCACCAAAGGCCTCCAGCAACTCCTTTAACAACTTCTCCAGCTCACTGGACATCAATTTAAAATCCGCCTCGAAATTCAACAAAGGATCATCGTCGGTTTCGATCTCATCCCGTTCGTCTTGCAGCAGCTCCAGAAAACGCAGCCGTTTGATGCTGAACTCATCGTCAAAGACAAAAGAGAGGCGATCACGCCAATTTAGACCCAACTTGACTACGGTTTTACCAGCCTGAATATGGCCTTGAATCTCAGGGTCAGAAAGCGGTTGTTGGCGACAGCGGACAATGCCGCCGTTTTCCTGTGGTGAGTGCAGTTCGCACTCCTCTTCCAAGGTGAACTCAGGCGGCTGGGAGTCGTCGCTGAGCCAGTGGGTCATCACCGTGCCCGGTGGATTTGTCAGCACAGGGCTGGCGATGGGCAAAGAACCGAGGGATTTGCGCAGCAGTTCGGTAAGGGCTTCGGCGTTTTTCTGACTGGCGCTGTTGATGATCAGCCAGCCGCTGCGAGGGTTGAGGTAAGCGTGAAAGGTACTGCGACGGCTAAAGGCGCGTGGGCGCAGCTCAAACAGCACCTCTTCTTTAAGGGCTTCACGCTCCGCCTTGCGTGGGCGGCGTTGCAGTTTTTCTTGCAGGCTTTCGAGGCGTTCGGCCAGATGCTCGTTGACCACCGAGGCGGGCAAAATTTTCTCTTCTTTATGGGCAGCGATCATCAGTCGTCCGCTTTGCTCCAGCACCAGATCATCGTGACCGCCGACGGGATTTGTCCAGCCCCAGCGTTCCGGTTCTTGGGGGCTACAGGGTTGAAAACGCTGTTTCTCTAACGATTCGCGCAGCTCGACGGCGCTCTGTGTAAAGGGTTCGGTGAGGCGAAAAAGGTACAGGTTTTTAAACCACATAAAGGTAGGCCAGAAGAGTGAAAAGGGGCGTTATTATGGCGAGCTTGCGAGGGCTTGTCACCTCATGAAGTGGGTTCGACCTGTTTGAGAAAGCCTGTTAGGCTTGTGCCTATTTTTGGGTATGCTCAAGGGGTAACAGAGTGACTGAAAACGGCGCAAAAAAGCTGTTGTCGATTGTGGAGCTGGGTGGTTACGCCAACTGCGTGGCGCTTTATAAACAGGTCGGTTTTGAAGTCACAGAGCTGTTCAGTATGCGTAAAGCGTTTGCCTATTTGAAAAAAAATCGCCCAGCGGTGGTGATAGCGGAGTTTAACTTTCAGTCGGATTTCCGTGATCGTACCAGCAGCTTGGAATCCTTGATGGCGGTTTTGCAACGGATGCCGGAGACAAAAATCGTGGTCTTTTATGATCGTGAACAGGCGCATCAATTGGAAAAACTCAGCAGCCGTTTTCCACTGTTGGCGACCTTAACCTACCCCTTAGATACGGCGCAGTTGCAAAACACACTGCAAGAAATAATCAATCAATAATACGTTAAGAGGAGATGTTGTGATGTTGAAGTTTATCGATAAATTGCCTTGGGTAATGTTAATTGTCGGCACGATTTTTTTGGGTTCAGCGCCCTTTGTACCCGAACCGCATTTGGTGGAAAAACTGCGCATGTTGTTTGAGGGCAGTTTGAGCAAACCGATGGATATTTTTGATCTATTTTTGCACGCTTCGATGCCGACGTTGTTGATTGTAAAAACTTCGCGTTATTTTCTTAATAAGGCTTAATGATGTTGAACCCATTTAGAGGGGGATTGGCTCTGTTGCTGTTGTTGATGAACAGCGGCAGTTTTGCCATTGATCCACGTCTGGATTGGTTCACGCTTGAGAGCGCGCATTTTCGGCTGCATTTTGCCGCTGGTTATGAAAAAAGCGCACGCAAAACCCTCAAGATCGCTGAAGCGGTACATAAAAAATTGTCGCTACAATTTCTGTGGCAGCCGCTAGAAAAACGCCGTTGGTGCTCAGTGATGAGAGCGACAGCTCAAACGGCTACGTTAATCCTTTCCCCTACAATCGCACGGTTTTATGGCTGGCCAAGCCGGACAGCGTCAACAGTTTGGAAGAGTATAAAAACTGGTTTGAATTGCTGTTGATCCATGAATACACCCATGTATTGCATCTGGATCGGGTCGATGCCGCTCCTCAATTTCTGCGTACTCTGTTTGGTCGTCATGAATTGTTGTTTCCCAACCGTCTGCAACCGGCTTGGTTTACTGAGGGGTTGGCGACGTGGATTGAGACCGATAGAGAAAAAGGCGTTGGCCGAGGTCAGTCCAGTTATTACGCCATGTTGATGCGCATGGAAGTGGAGCAAGGAGTTAAACCGCTGTCACAGGTCAATCTGCCGATTCGCAGTTGGCCAGCCGGAACCACCCGTTATCTTTATGGGGTGCATTTTTTTCAATTTATTGAAGAGAAATACAGTGCCAAGGTGGTGCAGAAGTGGATTGATCTGTACAGCAAAAATCTTATTCCGTTTAAAATCAATGCCACGACGAAAAATTATTTGGTAAAAGTTTAATCGCCCTCTGGTCTGAATTTGAGCTTTATTTGCAACGGCGTTACCAACCGAAAATAAATAAAATTAAGCAGGCTGGTGTGATAAAAGGCGTGCCGCTGACCTTGGGTGGTGGTCAGACTCGTCAGATTCGGGCGTTGGGTGATGAGGTTTATTATCTGCGTGAGAATGATGTGCAACCATCGGCGTTGATGCGTTGGAGTGTGGCGGAGGGGCATCAGATGATCCGCCGAGTCAATCGTGGTTCACGGCTGGATCTGCATCCCTCTGCGGGCATCTTATTGATGCAGCCGGAGATCTGTGATGAGTACGCACGTTATTTTGACCTCTATCGCATTGATCCTGTTTCAGGTGATGAGCGTCGTTTGACTCACTGTCAACGTTATCGTCAAGCCAGCTGGAGCGCCGATGGACAACAGATTGTGGCGGTGCAGTTGCAAGGTGAGCTGAATCGTCTGTTGTTGCTGGACAGCGAGGGGCAAAACCCAGAGCTGCTGTGGCAGGATGAGGATCGGGTGATTGGCCCATTGGATTGGTCGCCGCGTGAACGTCGTTTGGTGGCAGCGGTACAGCGTGACGGTGTCGGCTGGAATCTGGAGTGGTTTGATTTTCAGAGCCGCCGTTGGTCTGCGTTGACAGCGGATGATGAGGTGGAGACGGAGCCGCAATTTAGCCCCGATGGGCGTTCGCTGCTGTTCTCCTCGGAGCACGGTGGGGTGTACAACCTGCGTCGATTGAACGTGGCGAGCGGCGAGATGACGACCTTAACGAATTTGCTAGGGGGTGGGTTTAGCCCCAGTGAAGGGGCAAACGGTACGCTCTATTATTCAGCTTTTGGAGCAGCGGGTTTTGACCTGTTTCAATTGGCAAAACCTCAGCCGTTGGCACACCACTCTTTTTCAGAGGGGTCTCTGGGCGGCACAAGCCACCCTACTCAGTGGAGCGAGGTCTCTGTTGGTGCGCTTAAACCGTATTCGGCATTGAACAGCCTAAAACCCCGCTGGTGGTTTCCCTCTTGGTTGTTCACAGCGCAGCGCAGTGAGGTGGGTTTTTCCACTTCGGCCAGAGATGTTTTGGATCGTCATCGTTACGATTTGGAGCTGGTTACGGATCTGAGCGTAGGTGGTTTGAACGGTTCACTTTCGTACGCTTATGAAAATTGGTTGACGCTCGCTTTGTCTCGAAGCCAGCAGTTTGAATTTGATTTACAAGGTGTGTTGCAACGGGTGCCTGTTGAGCGTTTTCAACTGGTCTTGAATCGTGCGCATACAACCGTACAGCGTCGCTGGAATACGCTGTTGAGCTTAACCCGTCAGTGGCAACCTGATGAGAGCGAGAATTCGTTGGGGGTGGCGTTGCTGTTCAATAACAGCGGTCGTCAGCGGCGTTCGGTGAGTCTTAATGATGGCCGTCAGGTGCGTCTGTTAGCAGAGAGTGGTTCACTTCTGGGCGGTGATCAAGAGGGCGAGGCGTTTTTGCTTGATTGGCGCGAATACCTGCGTTTGGGAGATCAGCAGGTATTGGCGTTGCGTTACCTGCAAGGCGTGGCGGATTCTGCTGCAAAGCCGTTTCAGTTGGGTGGTGAAGGTGATTTGAGCCTGTTATCGCTGTCGTCCTCAGATGGCCTTTTTAATCGGCGACGTTATCCTTTACGCGGGTATGCGGAAGGTCTGTTGCAGTTGCAGGGTGAGCAGATTCGTTTGCTGAGTGCGGAGTGGCGTTTTCCATTACGACGCATTGAGCGGGGCATTATGGTTCCGCCGGTGGGCGTGCAGCAACTGTCAGGTCTGTTATTTGCTGAGGCAGGAGCGGCGTGGTCGGCAGCGGATCTGCCGGAGTATCATCGAACGCTGGGTGCGGAGCTGAAGGCCGATCTGAACTTGTTTTACGGTCTGGATTTTGTTTTGCGCTTGGGGTTGGCAGAGGGTCTGGATGCGGGCGGCGGTACGCGAGCGTATTTGGCATTCGATTCGGCTTTTTAGACCAAGGTCAATTTTTTGTCCTAATTGTTACAATAGTCACATGCTTTTGCGATACAATGACAGATTGGGCAGAATCTTACTCTTGTTAAGATTCTTTTTCGTGGTTAGGCTTTAGTATACGTTTATTCAATTTGAATGGAACGACTAAGGGAGAATGCAAGTGCGTCGAGCGTTGACGACGGGTGAAGTCGCAAAATATTGTGGAGTCCACTTTCGAACGGTAATCCGTTGGGTGGAGCGTGGGTACATCAAAGCGTATAAATTGCTCGGACGAGGCGATCATCGTATTTTGGTGGAAGATTTTATTGAGTTCCTGAAAAGCAACGATATGCCGGTGCCGGAGGCGTTTCAGTCCAATCGTCGCCGTGTCTTGGTGGTGGAAGACGATCCCGTTACCGCCAGCATCATTGAAAAATTGCTGAAAAATTCCGGTTTTGCCACCGCCATTGCCAGCGATGGGTTTTTGGCCGGTGCGATGCTGGGTGTTTTTACCCCTGCGGTGATGACGTTGGATCTGAGCATGCCCGGCCTGAACGGTTTTGATGTCTTGCAACACATCAAGAAAGAAGCCACCTTATCGCGTTTGAAGGTGCTGGTGGTGACCGCTGCCACAGATGATGATGAGATTCAAAAAGCGCTGGATGCCGGTGCCAACGATGTGATCAGCAAACCTTTTGATCATAAATTGTTGGTTGAAAAGGTCAAACAGTTGGTGGATCTGCCCACAGATCGCTAATCGCTAAGCCGCTGTGAGCTTGTTACACTGCGCGCCATGTTAACTTTCAAAGATCTTTCTCTGCGGCGCGGTTCGCGCCTTCTGCTCGATAAAAGCAATCTTACCGTGCATCCGGGCCAGCGGGTCGGGATGATCGGTGCCAATGGGGTGGGTAAATCCTCTCTTTTCGCTCTGATTCGTCAGAAAATTCAGCTCGATGAGGGCGAGATGGGGCTGCCCAAAGAGTGGGTTATCGCTTCGGTGGCACAAGAGACCCCTGCCTTAACGACCGCTGCGATTGAATACGTTTTGGATGGCGATCTGGAGCTGCGGCGCACCCAAGAGGCGATTGCCAAGGCGGAAGCCGTTGATGACGGTTCTAAGCTGGCGCATCTGCACGGCCATCTGGAAGCCATTGGCGGTTACGAAGCCCCCGTTCGAGCGGCGCGTCTGCTGCATGGTTTGGGGTTTAACAACGCCCAAGAGCAGTTGGCGGTGGACACGTTTTCGGGTGGCTGGCGGATGCGGCTTAATCTGGCGCAGGCCTTGATGTGCCGCTCGGATCTGCTGCTGTTGGATGAACCTACCAATCATTTGGATTTGGATGCGGTGCTCTGGCTGGAGGAGTGGTTGCTGGCTTATCAAGGCACGCTGCTGTTGATCTCCCATGATCGGGATTTTCTGGATCGAGTGGTTAGCCACATTGTGCATCTGGAGCAGGCGCAACTGGTGCTTTACCGTGGCAATTATTCCGCGTTTGAACGTCTGCGCGCAGAGAAACTGGCGCAACAGCAGGCCTCGTTTGAGCGTCAACAGCGCGAACGGGCGCACATGCAGAGTTTTGTTGAGCGTTTTCGTGCCAAAGCGAGCAAAGCCAAACAGGCGCAAAGTCGCTTAAAAGCCTTGGGTCGTCTGGAGGAGATCAGTGCTGCCCATGTGGATTCTCCGTTCCACTTTCAATTTCGTCCGGCGCAGAACATCCCGCACCCTCTGTTGAGTCTGGATCGCGTTTCCGTTGGCTACGCGGATAAACCCATTTTGAATCAGGTTTCGTTCTCGCTGCTGCCAGGGCGCGCATCGGTCTTTTAGGTCCTAATGGGGCGGGTAAATCGACCCTGATCAAGCTGCTGGCCGGTGAGCTGGAAGGGCTTTCCGGTGATCTGCAACGGGCAAAAACCTTGCGTATCGGTTATTTTGCTCAGCATCAACTGGAGCAACTCAACGGCAACGACACGCCTTTGGAGCATCTGCAGGCCTTGGACAGAACGGCTTCTGAATCAGAGCTGCGCGATTATTTAGGCGGTTTTGGTTTTGTTGGCGATCAGGCGATTCAGGTCGTTGCGCCTTTTTCGGGTGGTGAAAAAGCCCGTTTGGTGTTGGCGTTGTTGGTCTATCAACGGCCTAATTTATTGCTTTTAGATGAGCCGACCAACCATCTGGATCTGGAGATGCGTCATGCTTTGAGTTTGGCGCTGCAAGGCTTCGAAGGGGTGATGATTGTGGTCTCTCATGATCGTCACCTGTTGCGCAGCGTTTGTGATGAGCTGTGGCTGGTGGCTGAGGGTAAATTGGAGCCTTTTTCTGATTCTTTGGAAGAGTACCCCAAATGGTTGGCGGAGCAACGCAAGCGCCAAACAGAGCTGCAAAGCGGCCAAAAAGTAGGTGCCGATGATCGTAAAATCCGCCGTCAGCAACAGGCGGAAAAACGCAAACAGTTGCAACCGCTGCGCAATAAACTCAAAAAAGCCGAGCAGGTGTTGGATAAATTACAGGACGAAAACAGCGCATTGGAAGTGCTGTTGGCCGATCCGGCTGTTTATGAGGCCAGTGCCAAAGCGGAGTTGAAAACCCGTTTGGCAGAACAAGCAAGTCTCAGTCAGGCTTTGGAGCAGGCTGAAGAGCTGTGGTTGGGGATCAGCGAAGAGTTGGAGCTGTTGGAGGCGGATTAGGTTTTAGTGTACTGGGCAGCCGAAGGAGACGTTTTGCTCTGTGGAGCTGATCTCTTGGTTGCGTAAGTGGTTGGCCATGTCGTTCAAGGCCTGCATTAGCTCGGTCTGCAAAAGGACCGATATGGGCAGTTTTTTAGCGGCTTTTTCGGCGCAGAGCAGCCATTGGTCTCGTTCTGAGTTGCCGATACTTAGGTGATGGTGTCTGCGCCGCATTCGGGGTGGGCCAAAGGCTTCCATGTAAAGCGAGGGGCCACCTAACATGCCGCTTAAAAAAAGAAACAATCGTTCTTGGGTGTGAGAGAGGTCTTTGGCGTGCAGGTTACGGATGGGCTGAACTTCGAGTAGACATTGCATAAAGGTGTAGAGCTGCTCAACAAATTCTTGTAGAACGGGCTCTCCACCGAGCCGTGCGTAGAGGCTTTGAGGGATCATGGTTGATGTTCCTGTTGCAAGTTGTGCTTATCATAAAGTGGCTTATGGGAAGTCTGCATTGATATTGGTCAGTTTTTTAGTATTGGCTTCAAACACGTTGACTACCAGTAGAGGCTGAGGGCAGTGGTGATGTTGTTTGTATTGTTGTGTTGTTCGTAGTCGAGCCTTAAATCCCATTCACGGCTGTTACCAAAGCGATTTTGCCACTGCCACTCATTATCAGATGATCTTTTGCCATTTCCATCATAGGATGAGCGCAATATGAATTGGCTTTTCCAATGTGAATTTATTGACATGAGCAAGCCGAGATAGGGAGTGAGGTGCAGGCGTGTTTGTGCGGTTTGATGAGTGCTGAAGGTAAGGTCAGTCATGGCGTAAACGATGAGGTGTTCTCCCCATTTTGTTGCTTTACCCATCCCCATTTGCAGATTCAGTTTAGGACAGAAAGAGCAATCATTACCTTGATTATCGGCAAAAAAGCGGGCTTTCCAAGCCCAGCCGCCGTCTTTTTCCAGACCGCTTTGAGAGACGTTTAAATTTTGAATGTGAAAAAAATCGAGTCTCTGAAAGACAAGTTGTTCTTTTTTTAGTGTCAACTCCAGCTCTAAGGTGGTCAGTTGGGTGCTGGGCAGTCTGCCTGCTTCCAGATTAAGCAGATCGTAATAAGAGAGGCGGGTGGTGAGGTTTAGGTTGGCTGCCTGTTGGGCTGATTGTTGAATGCCGAGTCGTAGCATCAGCGGCAGTGACGCTGAGGTGGGTGGTTGTACTGAAAAGGTCGGCGTGTCGGCAATTGAGACGGCTCTGAGTTGAATGCGATGCAGTAAAAGGCGCTGTTTTTTATTTTTAATCTCTTCTTTGTCATCGTTATCCAACAGTCTAAAAGCGTAATAATCCAATAGGCTATCAATGATGTTTATCTGCTCTGCTTCAGTCAACGTGTTCAGTTGAGTTAGAGAAAAGTCAGGGTCGTTGGCAATCACTGTGAGCTGACTTTTTTGCTCTTCTGAGAGGTGTTGATAACGTTGTTGAAACTGGCTTTGTCGTGATGGAATGTAACGAATCTCTTTTACCAGTGGTTGATGTTTTTTGGTTGTTGAATTTAATCGGTTGAAGAGGTCAATGGGTAAAGCCCAGATAGGTGAGTTGGATTTCAGCGGTTGATCAATGACCAGCTCTAAAAGGTCTGCCATAGCGTAAGCGCAGTTTTTGTTTAAAAAATAATATTGGAACTTCGCTCCAAGCAGCTCCCAAGCGTGGTAAACCAGTTGATTGACCTGCGCTTGAGTTAGGTTGAGACGGTATTCCCAGAGATCGCGCAGCTCATTTTCAATGTAGATGTGGTTTTGGCGATAAAAAACATCGTCTGAAAAGCTGGCATCGTAGCCACCAAAAAGCCCTTTTAAAACATAAATTAGGCCGCTCTCTCCTTTAGGAACAATCGCGCCGTAATTTAGACTTTTATCCAGTAATTCAACGTGTTTTTTTCCATTTTTTTGTTGGTTGAATTTGAGTAAAACGTGACCGTAAAAAGAGGCGGGATTGCTAAAGTAGCCCGTTGCAAATATCAGGCTTATTGATTTTATATTGCCTTGTTGTTTAAATTGATCGAATTTAGGGCAAACGATTGGGCTCTTTTTTGGCCAGTCGAGCTGTTTTTTTAGCCAGTGGTAACGAGCAATAAATCGACATGCAGGGGCTGGTTTGTTTGGTTCTGGTATTGCAAAAAAAGCGTGTAACGTTGCAATCAGTTCTGCTTTTGGGTCACGGCTTCCCTGCGGGGATAGAAAGAAATTTCTGGATGTGATCTCGCTTTTGAATGAAGAGAAAAGTGTGTGGGTTTTGGGGAAATGTAACAGCGCAAGCCAGTATGGATCTGAGGCGAGGTTATTTTTTAGGGCGTGTTGAATAAGTTTGTTTTGCAGCTGAGGTGGGGTGCTGTTTGCGGTTGTGATTGAGTTATAAAACAGCGTAAAAATAAAAAGAGTTATCTTTAGAAGTCGTTGTATATAGAAAAAAAAGCCTACGTCGATGGTAGGCTTTTTCGGGGGCATCAGTTTAGGTTCTGCTGGATTTTAAGAGAGATTGCACTGAGTGGCGTAGTTCTGTTTAATCGTTGCATTGACCAGATTGTAATAGCCTTCTGCTTTAGCAACGGTTGCTTGAGTGCTGTATTGCGTGTTGTTTAATGTGTTGCTGAAGCGGTTGCGTACCGAATGAATAATGCCGGTATGGCTGCTTTGATCACAACCGAGAATATCCAACATGGCGTGAAGATGTTTGCCATCACCCTTGACGGTTTGCTCTTCTAGGTTGGCGTAAGTATGGGTAATGAATTTTGCAGCAGCGACTTTTTGACCTTCACACATCTCTTTTGACATGCCCGATGAGGTCAATGCGGTGGTGCCTAAATCCCAGATGATATTGGAGATAATGGCTCCGACGGGAACATCGGTAAAAATCATGGCACCGATGCCGCAATCACGCCAAGGGTTTAAATCTTTGGCGAAACTGACGTTAGAGAGACCGAGACTGAGCAGCAAAACAGCAAGCAGTTTTTTTGATAAGCGCATTATTTTATTTTCCTATTATTTTTTGAAGTGTCAGAGTCTGTGAATAAACAGAACGATTGTCAATCTGTTTTAATGTCGACTCAAAACTCGACTGTAAATCACTTTCAGATATTCCGTCTCTGGAATAGCGGGGTGAATGGGATGATCGGGGCCTTGATAGCCGTGCTCTAAAATTTGCAGATTTCGATCCAGATGCACGGCGCTCTCTTGCATGATTTTTTGCAGCACTTGGCGTGGCAGGTGGTGGGAGCAGGAGGCGGAGACCAAGATGCCGTCTTTGGCGGTCAGTTGCATCGCTTGCTGATTGATCTTGCGATAGCCTTTGATCCCCGGACGGAAATCGACCTTTTTCTTGATAAAGGCCGGTGGGTCGATGATCACTACATCGAATTTTTCCCGCTGTTGGCGAAGCTCTTTCATCGCCTCTTGGGCATCGCCTTGCAGGGTTTGCACGTTGTCGGTTTGGCCGTTGAGGGCGGCGTTGTGATGCACATAATCGAGCGCCGTTTGTGAGGAATCGACGCAGGTCACGTCGCTGGCACCCAAGGCTGCTGCGGTCACACCCCAGCCGCCCATGTAACTGTAGACATCCAAGACCCGTTTGCCTTTGACGTAAGGTGCCAGTTTGGCGCGATTTTCTCGTTGATCGTAGAACCAGCCGGTTTTTTGCCCTTCTTGAAACGGCACCTCAAAACTCAAACCGTTCTCTTTGATCAGCAGGTGTTCGGGCATTTCGCCCAAGACGGTTTCAACGTAGCTGGGCAGTTTTTCGTAGTTGCGAATCGGACTGTCGTTGCGCAGCAAAATCACCTTGGGGTGCAGGACTTTTTCCAGTGCGGTGAGCACGTCGGCTTTCATCAACTCCATTCCGGCGGTGGTGAGCTGCACCACGAGGGTGTCGCCGTAACGATCCACCACCAGCCCGGGGAGCAGATCCGCTTCGCCAAAGATCAAACGGTAGTAGGGATCGGGGTAACGCAGATCGCGCAGAGAGAGCGCCACGTTGAGTCGATGCACCAGCAGGGAAGCGGACCACGGGTGTTTGGGGTCGCGGCTCAGCAGGCGCGCGCAGATCAGCGAGTGGGGGTTGATGTAACCGCTGCCAATCACTTGGCCTTTGTGGGTTTGGATCTCCACCGCTTCACCGGCAGTGAAACCACTTAGAGGGGTCTGTTTGGTATCAATTTCATTGCTGAAAATCCATAGGTGTCCCGCTTTAAGGCGGTTCTCTTCCTGTTTTTTCAGTCGCAGTGGGGGCAGTTGGCTCATAACGGTGGTGGTTCTGTTTGAGTAATGGGTGGGAAATTATACGGGATCTGAACAATTGTCACCAATGATGTAGGGGTAGATTCGATATTTTCCCTTGTATCTACTGTTCGAGGAAGGCCTGTACCAACACCCACGGGGCAACCACGGTACTC
This sequence comes from Gammaproteobacteria bacterium, assembly GCA_030949385.1. Classification (NCBI taxonomy): domain Bacteria; kingdom Pseudomonadati; phylum Pseudomonadota; class Gammaproteobacteria; species Gammaproteobacteria bacterium. The sequence goes on from JAUZSP010000008.1 coordinate 50,885, forward strand.
CAAAATTCGGGGTGGGGTTCTTTTGCTTGCCAGTCGCGGGCGTGGTCATCGGTGGCGCGGGTCATTTGGCCGCTGTTTAACCACGCTTCGACCTGTTGTTTGTCATCTTCGATGATCTTGATGCCAACCTGAATCATGTCCAGTTCGGCGGCGACGATAATAACTGATCCTCGGGCAAAGTGGCGTTGCAGCTCTTGCCAGCTCAGTTTTCCCGTTTGGCCATTCAGCAGTTCTTTGAGTTCGACATCGGTGTCGTTTTCAGCAGCAATTTTTTCAGACATAAGGGTATTGATTCGTTTTATAAAGATAAAAATGTGCGGCAACAATAACAAAAAACGGCTCCCTAAAGGAGCCGTTTTTTTATTCTAAACGAAGAGAATTAGTCTTCGTTGTGGTAGCCGATGATGCGTTCCACTTCATTTTTAGAACCCAGGATAACCGGAACACGTTGATGCAGGCGCTCGGGTTGCAGCTCCATAATGCGTTCCCGACCGGTGCTGGAGACACCGCCCGCTTGTTCGATGATCATGGACATGGGGTTGGCTTCGTACAACAGGCGCAGTTTGCCGGTGGCTTCGTTGGCGCGCATTTTTTCATCCATAGGGTATAAAAACACACCGCCACGGATCAAAATACGATGCACTTCGGCCACCATGGACGCGATCCAGCGCATGTTGAAATCTTCACCACGAGTGCCCGTTTTTCCTGCCAGAGCCTCGTCAACGTAACGTTGTACAGGGGCTTCCCAGTGACGTTGGTTGGAGCTGTTGATGGCAAACTCACGGGTGTCTTCAGGAATGCTCATGTTTGGATGGGTCAACATGAACTCACCGATGTTCTGATCCAAGGTGAAACCGTTTACGCCTTTACCGGTGGTCAGCACCATCATGGTAGAGGGGGCCGTAGAGGGCGTAACCGGCAGCGACCTGTTCGGTGCCTGGTTGTAAAAAGGCTTTTTCGCTAGGAGTGTCACCTTCTTCATTGGTTTTGAGAATGGAGAAAATGGTGCCTACGGAGACGTTAACGTCGGTGTTGGATGAGCCATCTAAAGGGTCAAAGGTCAGCAGGTATTTGCCACGAGGTTTGTCCGCAGGGATGGGGTAAATCTCTTCCATCTCTTCGGAGGCCATTGCTGCTAAGTGACCGGCCCATTCGTTGGATCGAATGAAAACGTCGTTGGTGAGGATGTCGAGTTTCTTTTGAGTTTCACCTTGGACGTTTTCACTGCCTGCGGAACCCAGTACGCCGATCAAGTCACCTTGATTGACCATGTTGGAGATTACTTTACAGGCGGTGACCACGTCGTTGAGCAGAGAGGTGAAATCACCGGTAGCGCCTTCGATGTGGCGCTGTTCTTCGATGATGAATTGAGTAAGTGACGTACCGTTATGCATGGTTTTCCTTTATTTCGGATAGATAAAATTGGTGGCCTAGGAGAGCAAGCTGCTGCCATTGGGCTGTTTATGTGCCATAGGATTGCAGATTTTGGTTAAGGCTCTCTTAGGAGAGGGGTTTTGCGCTCATTTTTTCTAATGGGGGCATCAACTTCCCTTTCTTCGCGGTTAAGATAATCGAAAAGCGCGCAGTTCTAAAGCTTTTCTCTATTTTTTGGTCAAAATGAGGCATTTTGCGATGCAGTTCAAAGATTCAGCAGGAGCAGATGCGCTTTTGTGAAGGGGTTCCCATACCCGTGGTGTAGATCTGCTTAAATAGGCTCAACAGCACAACGCAGAGAATAATAGATCATGAAAAACGTTATCCAACATATTTTGCTTCCCGCTTACGCAGCATACCAGCAGCAAGGCATGAAAACCGCAGCCCCTGTTGCCTTGGTTTGGATCTCGTCTTTGGCTGTGATTGCACAGGGGATGAATACCTTAAGTGCCACCAGCGTTGTTTTGGGACTGTTTTTGTGGATGGTTTCGCAAGCTTTGAGTTTGCCTGCTGTCGGTGCTCACCGTCAGTCAATGAATGCTCAGAACAACAGCGAAACATGCGATGCATACTGTGAAAACCCTTTGATGGCGGTGAAAGCCGCTTTAAGTGAGGCGCGAGTCACGGTTCGTTACGCTCGTTATGATTTGAAAGTGAGAGCCAATGCCTTTTTGCAACAGGGTTTTGCAGAGCCTCTGCCTTGTTGTGCGGTGGCTTATTGAGTTTTGCGTTAAACGGGACACGGTTTTTTACAGGAAGTTTAAACCGTTGTTTCCTCTTAAAGGGGTGGCCTACAGGGAGTAGGCCATTTTTTTGCTAAACATTTCTGCATGACCTCTCCTCTTACGATTCAAAATCTCAACAAAACACGTGGTGATCAAGTGCTGCTGCGTAATCTAAACCTGCAACTTCAATCCGGTGAAATTTTCGCTCTGGTGGGTCTGAATGGCGCGGGCAAAACCACTTTGATCAAGATCATCTTGGATCTGGTTCACAGTGACTTTGGTTTCATTGCCCTCTCTGGGGTATGCAACGTGCAGTCTCAAGCGCGGGATAATTTGGCTTATCTGCCCGAGTGCTTTTCTGCCCCCTCTTATCTGAAGGTGAATGAGTTCCTCTTTTACATGTTGGGTCTCTATCAGCAGCCGATCTGTGAAATTGAGCTGTCGGCTTTGTTGCGTCATTTTGCTTTGGATGAGGCTTTTCTGAATAAGCGTGTGATCACGCTCTCCAAAGGCACGATGCAGAAGGTGGGTTTGATTTTGATGCTGTTGAGCCAAAAACCGCTGCTGTTGTTGGATGAACCCATGAGCGGTTTAGACCCCTTGGCGCGTATGGCACTGAAAACGTCGTTGCGGGAGTTGAAGCAGCGAGGTCAGACGGTGTTGTTTAGCTCTCATTTGTTACTGGATGTGGAGCAGCTCTGTGATCGCGTTGGTATTTTGCACCACGGTGAGTTGCTGTTTTGCGGTTCGGTTGAGCAGTGTCTTGCAGAGTATGAGGCTGACAATATGGGGTTGGCATTTTTGGCAGCGGTGGCTGGAGTGGGAGGTTAATAATTCAGCATCAAACCAATGTAAGGCCCTTCCAGTTTTTCACCGTTGCTGCTTAACGTTCGATAGCCCAGTTTTGCGCCAAGGTGTTTTGCTTTTAACAAGAGACTAACATCATATTCGGTTAAATTCTCAGCCCAAGAGGGCCTGAATTCAAAGCCAAAAATGCGTGAGGGGTGAATCAAAATAGGGCTGGTGACATAGAAATAATCGTGTGTTTGATGGCCTTCCAGTGTGAGTGATCCCATGCCCCAATCAACCTCGACGTACTCTCCAAAAGACATGCGATACAGGGCATAAACGCGGGTGAGTTTTAGAGTGTCTGTTGGTTGACGTTCTTGGTAATGACTTTGGCCATAAACCAGCGCGAGCGCGCCGTAACCGGCTTCCAGTCGGTAGTCATCCGAGCCGACTCTGGCTTTGCTGGCTTGGTGACTGATGTCCAGCCGTAGAAAAGGGATCAGAGCTTCACCAGTGGATCTCGGTGCCAGTTCAGTGCTTTCCACATCTTCAAAAGGTCTCTCGTATGAGTTTGGATCAATGCGATAAAAGCTGGATGCGCCACCGTAGAGAGCCATTTGAAAGGCGAGGTCGGCGAAAATATCAATGAACAGGCAGCCAAAATTCCAATGATCGCCGCGACATAATCCGCCGTCGTGACCTCTATCTGCTGGGTGTGTCGTATGACTTTGAGGTAACTGAGGTTTGGAACCGCCTACGCTCTCTTCGAATTTATCCAGTTGGCCTGCATAAGAAATGGGAACGAGGAGAAATAGGCTAAACGTCAGTGTGATGAATGTTGGCATTAAAGGCAGGCATTGATGATTGTACGGTGAATCAGCATAACTTTGCGTATACCGATGTCAAGTAGGGGCAGAACGTTTTCTGCCCTCTAGGGGGAGATGTAAAATCTACCCATACGACGTTATCTCTTCGTTGAATTCATCATCGTTGTTTTTTGGTAGGAGCAGTTTTGGATCCATTTCACCACTGGCAGCCACTCGTTCCAGTTGTTGGATCAGTGTGGTGCTGGCTTTTTCCATCTCTCCCAACGCTTTTAGACCGGATTCACTCTCGCTACGATGGAATGAGTCGATGGCCATTGAACCCCAGTGGTGCATCTCTTGGTGAGGTTGTTCTATCTCTTTGTAACCGGGCAGATGGCTGAAGGATTCTGCACCATCGCCTTCGTAATACCAGCGCCCAAGACGACAGCCGGTGTGGTTGGTCAACTCATGGGAATGGGTTGAAGCGATGCCCATAAAGACGCGATAGATGCCAAATTTAAAGATCAGGTGGTCGAGTTTGACTGTCTCGATAAAACTGCGCAGCGCACCGGAGGCCACCACGCCTTCGATGTTTTGCGAAATATTGATCAGCTTGCCTATGTTGCCCACCGCATTTTGACCTTCGCTCTGGAAGGTGTCGGAACGCTGGCTGACTTTGTCGATTTTGATCCGAGCTTTGCTGGTTTCTTCTTGAATCTGCCCGACTAAGGTGGAGATCTCGCTGGTGGCTTCGTTGGTGCGTTTGGCCAGCGTGCGCACCTCATCGGCGACCACAGCGAAACCACGGCCTTGATCACCCGCCCGGGCGGCTTCGATGGCGGCGTTGAGCGCCAGCAAATTGGTTTGATCAGAGACGTCTTGAATCAGGCTGATGATGCTGCCGATGTCCTCGGCGCGTTGGCTGAGGGTGACGACGATTTCAGCGGTGTTGCTGGTATCAATGGCCATGTTGTTGATTTTATCCGCCAGACGCTCGACGGAGTGACGGGCAGTGATGGAGATCCCCGAGATGTTGGTGACTTGCTGTTTGCCCAGTTTGAGGTCGGTGGCCAAGCTGGAGATGGACTGTTGCGACTCCAAAAAGGAGCTGTTGAAGGCTTCTAGGTTTTGATAAATGCCTTCGCAGGCGGTCAGTTTCAGTTGTTGTTCATCGCAGCTTTGTTGCAGTTGAGCCTGATGTGATGTCAGCTGTTGGTTCTCCTGCTCTGCTTCCTGCAAACGTGTTTCCAGCTGCTGAATGGTCTCTTGGGCTGCCAGATAACTCTGCTTGTACCGCTTAAAAATCATGTCCGTTCTCGCTGTGTCAGGCTAGATGAGTACGCTCTTAAAGCATAGAGCTAGCATGAGGTGTACCAGAGATGGAATTTTTGATTTGAGAGGGTAGTCAAAGAAATTAGAGCTAATATTCGTTATGATCGACCTGTTTTTTTTTGATATTAACTGATGTTACGCACTGAACAAGAACCGGTGTCCCGACCCTAAAGGTTATTCAGGTGAGGTAAGACCATCCACCACAAAACTCAAACAACACGACCTGATTTTCCCTCTTCAATGGAAGAGAGGTTCTGGGTTAGGGGGAGGTTTATTTTTCGCTCGTCATTCCCGCGAAGGCGGGAATCCATAGGGTCTTGTCATAGATTCATGTGGATTCCCGCCTTCGCGGGAATGACGTGGGCTGAGATTCTCTTGGTTTCTCACTCACTGCGTAACATCAGATATTAAGTTAACCTAGAAAGGCTTTAAGTAATGAAGAGAATCGAATCATTTGTTGGTAGAGCGCAGAAATTAAATGAAGATGGAGACATAGAGTATTGTTTGTGGGTTGGTTCTGATGGGGAGTTTTATGTGCAGTTTTTGAGTAATACAAGGAACGGAACGTGTTCTACTAATTGTTCATTCAAAGTTTCTGAGTATAGAGATCAGCGTACTCAGATAGGGGCATTAGAAGTGACGGGTTATGATACAGAGAGTGGGAATCGTTTAGAGGAGGATAGCTGTAATAATAACGATGGTGCTTTTTTGAAGGCGGTATTGCAGGATCTAATTCCTCAGTAGTTGAGGTGCTTTAAATTCTTCATTCAATTCAGCAACAAGGGTGTCAATAGAGTCAGCTTTGGTGCCTTGACCCTGAATAAGCTCATTCATAGCTGAGATGGTTTTTTCATTGGGTTGGCGGGCTTTTAACTCGAAAGGAATGCCACCGTAATTGATGACGGCCTTAGCAAAGAGCGTTATCGCTTGTGAGGGACTCAGGCCGACTTCATCGCATATATGCGTAAAAGCGGTCTTGGTATCGAGGTCAATACGAGTGCTGAGTATTTTAGTTTTCATTAGGTTTACCCGCGAATGTGGTACATAGTGTTGCAAAGTATCACATTCGTACAACGAGTCTGTCCAGTGAGTAGCTTAGAACCGTCTCAAACAACCTCATCCAATAACTCAACCCAATGTTTCACCGGAATATCACAGCCTGCTTGCAAATGATTAATGCAGCCAATATTGGCCGAAACAATCATCTCCGTGGGATGGCAGGTGAGCTGTGCTAATTTGCGCTCTTGCAGTTGTTGCGAGAGTTTCGGTTGAGTGATGGCGTAGGTGCCTGCTGAACCACAGCAGAGGTGGCCATCTTTTAGTGGGTTGATCTTAAATCCCAGCCGCGACAATAATTTTTCCACCAACTGCGGTTGCTGTTGCCAATGCTGCAAAGTGCAGGGAGGGTGATAGCTGATGTTGTCTTGAGACTGTTTCAGTGTGATTTTTTGCAGATCTTCATTGTTGACGATCTCGGCAATGTCTTTGCAGAGAGCGACCAATTTTTTCGCTTTGTCAGCGTACTCCGGTTCGTCGGCCAAATGTTCGGCGTACTGTTGAATAAACGCGCCACAGCCACTGGCGGTGGTCACCAGCGCCTCGGCTCCCGCTTCAATTTCTGGCCACCAGAGGTCGATGTTTTGTTTCATCTGCATTTTAGCGTTTTTAAGTTGCCCCAGATGCTGATTGACGGCACCACAGCAGCCATCTCGTTCAAGTCGAATAAGCGTGATGCCGAGGCGATCTAAAATGCGCGCAGTGGCGCTGTTGATGTTGGGGCTGAGGCTCGGTTGCACACAACCATCAAGGATCAGCATGGTGCGTGGGTGCTGCTTGCTCGGCCAGTTACCCGCTTCGCTGATCGCTTTGGGCAGTTTGTTTTTTAGCGTTTTGGGCAGAAAGGGCTTGCTGATGGCCGCCACTTTGAGCAGTGCTGAAAAGCGTTTTTTATCGCTCAGGGCGTAGGCTAAGCCTTTACGAGTTAACTGTTCAAAGGTGCTGCGAGGGGCGGTTTCATCAAGCATCTGTTTGCCGATCTCCAGCAACTGCCCGTACTCAACCCCAGAAGGGCAGGTGGTCTCGCAACTGCGGCAGTGCAGACAGCGATCCAGATGGCTGCGGGTTTTTTCGCCGGTCGTTTGACCTTCTAAAAACTGCTTGATTAGATAGATGCGTCCCCGAGGGCCGTCCAGCTCGTCGCCGAGCAGTTGGTAGGTGGGGCAGGTGGCGGTGCAAAAACCGCAATGCACACACTGACGGAGAATCTCTTCGGCGCGGCGACCGGCCTTGCTGTTTTTGGCAAAAGGGGCGAGTTGAGTTTGCATAAATTAGATCTTTTGGTAGAGGCGACCGGGATTTAAAATGCCCTGCGGATCAAAGGCGTGTTTGACCTGCTGGTGAAGTTTGAGCAAGCCAGGTTCCAGCGGTGGTAGGTTGTCCGCTTCACGGCTGTCACCACGAAACAGCTCGGCATGACCGCCGTGCTGCTGAGCCAGTTGGCGCAGCAGCGCGGCGTCGTGATCGCCGCGCAGCCAGCGTTGTGCGCCGCCCCAGCTTAGATACTGCTCTGGCAGTGCCAGCGGTGCGCTGGCCGGTGGTAGGGAGAATCGCCATAAGGGCTGTTCTGGATTGGCAAAAAAGTCGTGTTTCTGCTCGCGCTCTTGTTGCCAAAAATGGGCGGCATTGTCCAACTCTTCACCGCCAATGGCTGCTCTGGCCGCTGCAACGCCCGCTTCGCTGCCACTGAGACGCAGGTAGCTGACGCCTTGATAATGGCTGGCGGCACTCAGGGGTAGGGGCTGATTGGCTAAGCGGGAAAAGGTCTGAAGAGCCTCATCTTCGTTTTGCTCTAGGCAGAGGGTGAGGTTTTGTTTGGGCATTGGCAGGACTTTGATCGAGACCTCCAGCAGCAGGCCAAGTGTGCCCTGTGCGCCGACCATCAGGCGTGAGACATCGTATCCGGCGACGTTTTTCATTACCTCGCCACCAAACTTGAGCTGCTCTCCTTTGCCATTGATGATTCGACAGCCGAGCAGATGATCGCGCACTGCACCGCGATAGGGGCGAGCAGGCCCAGAAAGGCCGCAGGCAACGGTACCGCCGATGCTGGCTGTTGTGCCAAAGTGCGGTGGTTCAAAGGGCAGCATCTGCTGTTTGTCTGCCAGCAACGCTTCGACTCTCGCCAGCGGGGTGCCAGAACGAACGGTGATCACCAGCTCTTCAGGAGCGTAGTTGACCACGCCGCGATGCGCGTTGATGTCGAGTGTTTGGCCGCTGCGCAAACGGCCATAAAAGGCTTTGCTGCCACCGCCATTGAGGTTGAGCGGGGTGTTGTCGCGTTGGGCGGTTTGCAGCGCCGTTTGCAAGGCGCTGCTGAGGTCGTTATCAGGCATGAGAGTCCGTTATTAAAAGCGGTGGTTAAAAACGTGGCAGGTCAGGGAAGGGCAGTTCGCCGTGGTGAACGTGCATAGCGCCAAACTCAGCGCAGCGGTGCAACGTTGGTACGGCTTTGCCTGGATTGAGCAGGCCACTGGGGTCAAAGGCGGCTTTGAGGGCGTGAAATTGCAGCAACTCAAGGTTGTTGAACTGCACACACATCTGATTGATCTTCTCGATGCCCACGCCGTGCTCGCCGGTGATGGTGCCACCGACGGCCACGCAGAGTTCGAGAATATCACCGCCAAACTGCTCGGCTTTCTCTAGTTCACCGTCGTTATTGGCGTCGTAAAGAATCAGTGGATGCAGGTTGCCGTCACCGGCATGAAAGACGTTGGCCACCGGCAGTTGGTACTGCTCGGAGAGCTGAGCCATTTTTTCCAGCACCTCTGAAAGACGGGAGCGCGGGATGGTGCCGTCCATGCAGTAGTAGTCGGGAGCCAATCGCCCCACCGCTGGGAAGGCGGCTTTACGGCCTTTCCAAAACTGTTGGCGTTCTTGTTCGTCCCGTGCCAGTCGTACTTCGTTGGCCCCGTGCATTTGCAGCAGGTGTCTGACCTCTTCGACTTGTTGACCCACTTCGGCCTCAGCGCCGTCCAACTCACAGAGCAAAATGGCGGCGGCATTGGTGGGATAACCGGCGTGGACAAAATCCTCTGCTGCTTGCAGGGAGAGTTTGTCCATCAGTTCCAAACCCGCTGGAATGATGCCCGCCGCAATGATGGCAGCGACGGCGCTGCCCGCGTCGTTGAGCTGGTTAAAGGCGGCCAACAACACTTGGATGGTGGCCGGTTTGGGGATCAGCTTGACCCGCACTTCGACAATGATGCCGAGCAGACCTTCGGAGCCGACGATGGTGGCGAGCAGGTCGTAACCGGGGGTGTCCAAGCTTGCGCCACCGAGGGTGATCAGTTCACCTTCGATGGTGACGATGTTCACTTCCATGACGTTGTGCAGAGTGAGGCCGTATTTGAGGCAGTGAACGCCACCGGAGTTCTCTGCCACATTGCCGCCGATGCTGCAGGCGATCTGCGAGCTGGGATCAGGGGCGTAGTAGAGATCCAGATGCGCCACCGCTTCGCTGATGGCCAGATTACGTACGCCAGGCTGCACGCGGGCGCTGAGGTTGGCTTGGTCAATCTCTAAGATCTGATTGAACTTGGCCAGACTGAGCAACAGCCCCTGTGAGTGTGGCAGCGCACCGCCGGAGAGGCCGGTACCTGCGCCACGAGCCACCACGGGGATCTGCATTTGGTGGCAGATTTTTAGGGTCTCTTGCAGTTGCTCCAGTGTTGCAGGTAATGCAACGGCCAGCGGCAAGTTGCGATAGGCGCTGAGGCCATCGCATTCGTAGGGGCGCAGATCTTCCGCCTCATGCAGCAGCGCTTCTGCTGGCAGGATTATTTTGAGGGCGCTTAAAAACGATTCTCGTGCTGCGTCACTGAGGGGGGCAGTGGTGGATTCAAGTTGGCTCATGGGCTGGATCAGTCAGTGAAAAACTGTTGGCTGAAGTTGATGGGGATGCTGGGGCCGGTTTTTTCTGGGGTGACGTTGATAACGAAATTGAGTACTTCGTGTTGCTGTACGGTGAATTCGGCAATGTAATAAATCGCGCTTTGCTCGTGCAGTTCGCGCAGTTCCATCGGGTGGATTTGGCCATTGAGGTTGCGGGCGTAGGCGGTGATGGTGGCTTTAACCGGTACGCCGATGGTACCGGCGGTTTTTTTGATCACGGCAATGTTCATCATGCCGCGATATTTGCTGCGTTTGATGCCGTAACTTTTGGCCACGGTGCGATCCAAGATTTCGGTGTTAATGGCATTGTAGTGAATGACGTAGGTGCCAAAATTGATCTGGCCTCCTGCGTGGCTGTTGAAGCTGAGTAAAGACAGAAGTAAAAGGCTAGATAGGCTTTGGATGATGCGGGTGGCTGTCATAGGGTGTTTCCTCATTGGATGAATCGGGTTTTAGGTGATTAATAAGCAAGCTGCCCGTGAGAGTCAATCTTTATTCGCTGATTTGGCTTAAATAATTCCTTAGTTTCTATTTTGGCGCTGAATTTTGGATAAGGGAAGGGCTTTTGTGGTTGGTTTTATGCATCCAATATCATAATATTATTATATTTATAACTCTTTGTTTTTAAGCTTAGATTTTATCTTATTTATATAAAAATTGGTGTTTTTTTAAAATATGCTATGTTTATTAAGGTTGTTTAAATGTTTTGGTGTTCTAATCTTAGGTGTTCCGATCATGAGCTGATGTTGATTGAGTCGTGATTGGGCATTTTTTCGCGTGATAATTTGAGGCCATAACCCTGGCGTGTATGAAAAAATGAATTTTAATCTTATTAAAAAGCGTTCTTTATCCCTCCTTTTTAGCGTGCTGTTTGCCTGTTTTCTGTTGCCCATTGAGTTAAGAGCGGCAGAAAATAAGGCAGAAATAGTGCTGCCAGAGGGTGAGTATGATGGCATTGAAGTGTCTCAGCCAATTGATTTTCCTCATAATATCCATGTAAAGGATAATAAGATCAACTGCCTCTACTGTCATACTTATGCCCGTCGCAGCAAAGTGGCGGGTATCCCACCGACGAGTAAATGCATCGGTTGTCATAAAATCATTGCCACAGACAAGCCCGAGATTCAAAAGCTGCAACAGTTTTGGGATAAGGGCATCTCGCCGCCTTGGAAGAAAGTCCATGACATGCCCGACTTTGTGCACTTCACTCATGAAGTACACCTTAAAAAATTCATTTTTGACCCTGATTTCCCGATTCAGAAAGCAGGTGAAGTGTGTGGTGTCTGTCATGGCGACATTGCAAGCATGACAACGGCGCGCAAGGTCAAGCCGCTGACCATGGGTTGGTGTGTTGAGTGTCATGAAAATAACGGCGGTCCTGGGGATTGTTGGACGTGTCACAAGTAGGTTGTAAAACCGAACTGATGTTAATGGGTGAAAGCAGATAACGTATGAATGCAAAAATAAGTCGCAGAGATTTCATGAAGCTGCTGGGTGTGACCGGAGCCAGTGGCGCTTTAATTGGTTGTGATGCGCCCAGCATGGTGAATTTGGAAGAGGGCAAAGAGCACGTTGTCTCTTACCTGTTGCCCACGGAGGATATGGTGCCAGGGCTGGGTGTTTGGTATGCCTCCATGTGTTTGCAGTGTTCCGCTGGCTGCGGTGTGCATGGTCGGGTGCGTGAGGGGCGGCCTTTGAAACTGGAGGGTAACCCAGAGTCGCCTATTAATGCAGGCAAGTCTTGCCAGATGGGGCAGGCGGGGTTGCAGGCGCACTACAATCCTGACCGTATTACGCAGCCGCTGCTGCGCAAAAAAGGTCAGTTGGTACCGAGCAGCTGGGAAGAGGCTTTTGAACTGATCAGTGAGCGTGTGGGGACGACTTCTGATAAGGCGGATCGAACGGCTTGGTTCACCGGCACGATAAGTGGCCATCAGCAGGTTTTGTTGCAACATCATCTGCAGGCGCTGAACTCAAAACATCACTACGCCTATGAGGTGGTGAATACGGCGGTCTTGAGCGCGGTCAATAAAGCGATGTTTGCCGATGAGTCGCCAACATTGCGTTTGGATAAGGCCGAGTTGATCCTCTCGTTTGGGGCGGACTTCCTTGGCACCTGGGTTTCTCCGGTGCATTTTGCGGGGCAGTTTTCTAAATTCCGGGCGCTGCCCAATCGCGGCAGTTTGATACAGGTTGAGAGCAAAATGTCGCTGACCGGTGCCAATGCGGATCTGTGGGTGGCGGCTCCTCCCGGCAGTGAAGGTCTGCTGGCGTTGGGTATTGCCAATTATTTGTTAAACCACGGTAAGCCGGAAATTGCGCAAGATGTTCCACAAGAGATTGTCGATTTTGTGGGGCGTTACGATGCTCGTAAGGTGGCGGAAACCACTGGTGTGGAGTACGACCTGTTGCGCCGCATTGCCAAGGCTCTGGAGCGTCGCAGCCCCAGTTTGGTTTTGGCCGGTGCTGCGGTTGAAGGTCAGGAGGAAGGTTATGCCGCCGTTGCCGCTGTGCAACTGCTGAACCTGATTTTGGGCAACATTGGTAAGACCATTGTGCCCTCGATGGAATTTCCACTGCCGCAGTTGCAGGTTAAAAATGGCTCAACCGCCGATCTGTTGGCCTTTTCTCAGGCCGTTGTGGAGAAAAAACTCGACGTGGTCTTTTTTCATGGAGCCAATCCACTTTTCAATGCGCCCGAGAGTTTGAATCTAGCACAAAACCTGAAAAACAACGTCGCTCTGAAAGTAGCTTTGGCGCAATTTCCTGATGAGACCGCGATGCAGGCGGATGTGGTTTTACCGCTTTCTTCTCATTTGGAAGATTGGGGTACGCACGTTGCCAGTTACCAGCCTTCCGGCAGTGTGCTCGGGTTTCAGCAGCCCTTGATGGAGCCGCTGCACAGCGAAACCCGAGGTCTGGGTGATGTGATGCTGGAGTTGTTGAAAATGATTCGACCTGAAGAGTATTCGGCTTTCAAGGATTATTATGCCTACTTGCGTAACGCCGTTGCCGGTATCCAAGAGCAAGTGGCTGATCCGTTGCAGAGTGCTCAGGCCTTTTGGCAAAAAACCTTGAGTTCAGGGCAGATTCAAATGGAAGGAGGGGAGAAAAACTTCAGTATCGAAGTTCGTCTCGCTGATCCACTGATGTCCGTTACGAATGAGAGCTACCCCCTAATGCTGGTGCCTTCACCCCGCTTGGGTCTGTTTGACGGTCGTCATGCCAATTTACCGTGGTTGCAAGAGTCACCGGATCAGATCACCAAAGTGGTGTGGGACTCGTGGGCGGAACTGCACCCCAGCACGGCTGAAGATATGGGTATTGGTCATGGCGACGTGATTAAGGTTGCTTCTGAGAGCGGTTCTTTTGAGGTCAAGGCGTACCTAACCAAGTCAGTGCATAAAAATGTGGTGGCGGTGCCGTTGGGTCAGGGTCATGCGTCGTATGGGCGTTATGCCGAGGGGGTTGGGGTGAACCCGTTGACCATATTGAATCTTAAACAGGAAAAGGTGACAGGGGAGTTGGCCATGTACGCCACGGCGGTGAAACTGGAAAAAATGGATGCAACGGGCACTTTGGTGCGCATGGGCGGTACTGATTCGCAGCAGGGGCGGCAATTTGTCCGTACCGTGCCAACCTACAAACCTCAAGGTGTTTAGTTATGTCGATTAAAAATATTGTTGATAACTGGTCAAAGTACCGCAAGGGCATCGAAGAGGGTGGGCATCACGATTACGAACATCGTTGGACGATGTCGATTAATTTGGATCAATGCGTAGGCTGCAACGCCTGTTCAACGGCTTGTTATGCCGAGAATAATTTGGCCACGGTGGGCAAAGAGAAATTTGAGGCGGGGCAAGCGATGCACTGGATGCGCATTGAACGTTATTGGGATAAACCCGAAAGCGAATATCCTGAAGACGGGGCTAGTTTTATTCCGATGATGTGTCAGCAGTGTGGGGCGGCCACCTGTGAGCCGGTCTGCCCAGCGGTGGCAACGTACCATACCCCCGACGGCTTGAATGCACAGGTTTATAATCGTTGTATTGGTTCCCGTTACTGCGGTACCAATTGCCCCTTTAAAGTGCGTTATTTTAATAACTTTTCCTATCTTGAAACCGCTTGGCCAGAGCCGCTAAATCATCAATTGAATCCTGACATTACCGTGCGTGATAAAGGCGTGATGGAAAAATGTACTTTTTGTGTTCAGCGTATCAAGGCGGTAAAAACCACCGCTAAGATGGAAGACCGTGATGTGATGGATGGTGAAGTGGTCCCCGCCTGTGTGCAGGCCTGTCCTTCCTCTGCCATTGTGTTTGGCGATACCTTGGATGAGAGCAGTCAGGTTGCTGGGCTTTGGAAAGAGCATGAGGTAAAACGTCGGGTCACTGAGCAAGAAAAAAGTGATCCAAACAAGCGTGGTTATCGTATTTTTGAGGAGCTGGGTGTTGATCCTTCGGTAATGTATCTGGAGCGTATGAGAGATACGGATATTTAATTTTCCTAGCACCTTAGAGCTTTAGAGAACGAGAAAAATCGTTATGCAAGAGAAAGAGATTAACCAAGATATAGCTTGGGCTCAGATTAATGCGGATGTTTTAGACAGTATGAAACGCCCCCGTCGTCTTTATTGGGTGACGTTGGTGGTCTGTGTATTGATGCTCTGTGTTGGCATCAGCGCGGAGGTTTATCAATACAATACCGGCATGGGCGTGGCGGGCTTAAATAATCCTCATTATTGGGATATGTACATTGCGACGTTTGTTTTTTGGATCGGCATGAGCCATTCGGGAACCTTATTGTCGGCGATTTTGTTATTGATTGGTGCCGATTGGCGTAAACCGATTTATCGTTTTGCTGAGGCGATGACCACCTTTTCTCTTTTGACTGCGGCTATTTTCCCCGTAATTCATTTGGGGCGTGTCTGGAATATGTATTGGGTGCTGCCTTACGTCAGTGACCGTGGTATTTGGCCTGCGTTTACCTCGCCTCTGATCTGGGATGCCTTTGCGATTACCACTTATCTTTGTTCTTCGGTGCTGTTTTTGTTCATTGGTATGATTCCTGATTTGGCTATTTGTCGAGATAATACAACGGGTTGGCGTAAACGTCTTTATGGCATTCTTTCTGCCGGTTGGACGGGCAGTGACAGGCAGTGGCGAAATTTTAGGCAGACCTATTTCTTGATGGCCTGTTTTCTGATTCCACTCGCCGTTTCTGTACACTCGATTGTTTCGGCTGATTTTGCGGTTTCGATCATGCCGGGCTGGCATGTCACCAGTTTCCCTCCCTATTTTGTTTCCGGTGCTCTTTACTCGGGCTGTGCAGCAATCATCACCTTGTTCATTATGTTGCGCTATTTCTTCAAGTTTGAGAAGTACATGACCAAGCCGATTCTCGAAAAAGTCTGTTTGTTGACATTTTGTATCGCGATGATCTGGAGTTACCTCAATCTGGTTGAATTTGCCTCGGTCTGGTATGGGCATGACGTTTACAGTAAAGAGGTTTTGATTGGCAAAGCGACAGGGCCTTATGCACCGGTTTTCTGGACAATGATTTTCTGTGGTTTTATTGTTCCCTTTGCCTTTTTATCGAAAAAGTTACGAAATAATCTGTCGGTTATGTTTGTGGTTTCGTTGCTTTTGAATCTAGGCATGTTCACCGAGCGCTGGATGATTGTGGCACCGACGTTGGCCATGCCGCACGAGGTGCATCAGTTTGACATTATGTGGGGCAGTTTTGTTGAATGGGCGATTATCTTCGGCAGCTTTGGCTGGTTTGGCATGCTGTTTTTGATTTTTGTCAAAATTGTTCCGTCCATCTCAATGTATGAAGTGAAGGAACTGGTGTACCACCATCGTGAAGATACCTTCCGTTGGAATAAAGGTTTTTCTGTTGGTATTGACTCCCTTGATAAGCAGCATAGAAATTTGGTCGACTTGACCAATGAAATGCATGCGGCAATATCACATCGAAAAGACCGAGGTGTGTTGAAAAAAATGGTGTCTCAGCTTGCAGAATACGTTCAGGTTAACTTCAGTCATGAAGAAGAGTTGATGTCGAAGAGCAATTATCCTGATTATAAAGCGCATAAAGCGGAGCATAATCTCTTGGTTGGTCGGGTGATTGAGTATCAAAACCGAATTGAATTGGGTGATGAAACGGTGTTTGATGAATTGCCGGCTTTTTTGAACTCGCTGTTGATTAACCACCTTAAGGGTACGGATATGAAATACGTTGCTCACTTTAACCAGCATGGCATTGCCTGATTGTTACTAGGCCACAGGATTTAAAATGAAAAAAAATCATCGAATGCTTGCATCGTTTAAGGATTTTGATTATGCCTTTGATGCAATCAAAGATATACGCAGCGAAAGGGTGGCGGGTGTCAGTATTGACGATGTGACCCTTAATTCTCCGATAGAACATCCAGAAATTGATGAGGTTTTAGGCAATCGTCCTGTTTACATTGCCCGTTTTGCTTTTTTTGGCGCGGTGTTTGGAATGGTCTTTGGTTTTATTTTTCTGGCCTCTGCGCAGGCTGGATTTTTGGTGCAGCCGGTGGGAGGAAAGCCGGTTATTCCTTTGATTAGTAACATCGTTTTGATTTATGAGATGTTCATCTTTTTTGCTGTTTGGTCGATTTTTTTTGGTTTTATGTTGATGTCTGGGCTGTTTAAAAACAGCATGCTGGTGTTGTTTAACAGAAATAAAGAGCTCTATAACGAAGCTTCGAGTGTGGATGAAGTGGTGGTGATTGTGGAGACGGATGAGTTGTTGCTCAGTCATTTAAAGGCCTTATTTGAAGAACACTCTGCCGTTGATGTTAAGTGGGAGAAAATTGCATGAAAAACTGGCCATTGATCCTGTTGAGCTTGTTGGCTTATAGTTATGTCCCTTCGCTTTACGCTTGGCCGTGGTCTACTGATATGGGCAATCAGATCAGTATTAAACCTCAGGAGCCTGCTATTGTAGGCGCAGGTGGTGAGTTGCAGATGCGTTCTTTTCCTAAGCGTTCCATTGCCGTTACGGGTAAAGCGACTACAGTGGCTAATAGAGAAGAGTCAGATGCCTTGCTGAATCCTGTTGCAGTAGATGCGCTCTCACTCAGAAAAGGCCGGCAGTTGTATGACATTTATTGTTCTGCTTGTCACGGTTATGACGGCAAAGCAAATACGCCGGTGAGCCGTAAGATTTTTTCGGTGCCTTTGATTAATGAGCGGGTGCAACAAGAGATCAGTGAAGGTTGGCTGTGGGGTACGATCACGTTTGGGAGTGCCATTATGCCTGCTTACGGAGTGCCTGGTGCCGGTGGTGGCAGTAACGATCTGACCGTCGAAGAGCGTTGGCATGTGGTGAATTATATTCGCAACGGTTTGCTTGATGTGGTGTCCCGTTAGTTGGGAGCTGTATTGTATTGTGCTGTGTTGGGTAACTTATTAACGAAGTAAAGAGCTGATAGGTCATGGAATTTTTTGGTAGCTGGTCCATTTTGACGACGAATTTTTTAATCGTCTTGTACGTCGCAATAGGGGGGGTAACACTCTCCTCTATCTTGGTGTTGGTAAATGCGCAGTGGCGTTATCAGGTTTATGGTTATGCGGCGGCGTTTAACTCTCTATTGCCCATTGCCTTTATTATGCTGTTGGTTCTGCTCTTTAATGGCGAGTCGACTTTTCCTTGGTTGGCAGATGCTGAAAGTCAGCACCTTTCTGGCTGGCATAATTATACATTTTTGGTGGCGCGGGAAATTATTGGCTTTTTGATTGTCGCTGCGACGTGTGTTTATTTTTGTAAAATGCAAAAAAAGGTTCTTTCAAGTGAAAGCTCTGATAAGGATAAGGCAAACTTGAAGTTTATCGCGGTTATTGTTCCGTTTGTGTATGTCTTTTATGGCACGATGGTGGCTTGGGATTTTGAAATGACTTTAACACCGGGTTGGCACAGTGCCATTTACGGTGCTTATCATTTTGTCAGTAATTTTCATGGTTTTCTGGCCTGCTTTGCACTTTTTCTAATCTATCTGGATCTTTCTGGGAAAAGAAAAAAACCGTATGATGCTCGGGTGCTGAATTTTATGGCACAGTTGATGTTGGGTTTCACCATTCTCTGGACTTATTTTTATTTTTCCCAATATTTGTTGATTTGGTATGGCCGTTTGCCTGATGAGCTGGCGCGTTTTTCCAGTATGGATGAGGGTTTGGGGGTGTTATGGACGACGTTTGTGGTGTTCAAATTTGTGATTCCTTTCACAGCCTTGGCGGCAATTACGGCGGCTCGGCATAATCCAATTTTGATTGGGGCGGTGGCATGCTCTATTTTGGCGGGTACTTGGTTGGAGCGTTATGTTTGGATTTCGGGTTCCGTTGACAGCGAGTATTACCACATGCCTTTTACTCATTGGTTTGATGTTGTGGTTACCGCTGCTGTTATTGTGATTTGTTCGGTGGTAATGCATCTTGGTCTCAGGCGTCGCGCCATGATTAAATAGGTTTTGTCCGTGTTGTTTTTATAAAACAGGGGTGTTTTATAAATGAGATGGCTGAAAACAGTTGTGAGTTTTTTGTTTCACGGCAGTTTTTTTATTTCTGCTGCCGCTGCTTCTTTGGCGGCCTCCTCTTTTCTGCTTTTCAATCTTAACGTTGACCCCCTGTTGTTGCTGTTTGTTTTTTCTGCAACGTTGTTTTCCTATAACTTTGCGCGCTGTTTCTCTTTTTTATCCTTGTTTGATTCCTCCTCTGAACCTCTTGCGTGGTATTTGGAAAATAAAACCGCTCTGTTGCTGACAATTTTTCTGTCTGGCGGCCTATCCACACTGCTGGCATTTCAATTGGAACTAAGAGAGTGGTTGTTTTTGGGTCATGTGGTGGTGATTGTTTTGCTCTATTCGTGGCCGATAAGAGGACGCTGTCTGCGCATGGTGCCCTGTTTGAAGATTGTCTTGATCGCTTACTGTTGGGCAACGGTCTGTGTGGGGTTGGTGTTATTGCACAGTGGTGTTGAGCTGTTCTCTGATGTTGCGTATGTTTATCTTTTTTTGGATCGTTTTTTATTTATGGTCGCAATTACTCTGGCTTTTGATGTTCGGGATATGGCCTGTGATCGCAAAGATGGTTTGTTGACGCTGCCACTGGTTTTGGGCGAGAGGGGAGCTAAGTGGCTGAGTTTGTTTTTATTGCTGTTGGTTGTTTGTTTGGCTTTTCAGTATTTGCACTCGTCATTGCAGTTTATTTTTGATTTAGGTGTGTTGCTTCTGGCGGCCATTTTGGTCGTTTTTTCTACTGGAGCTCATCACTATTATTACTATTTGGGGCTGGTTGATGGTTTGATTTTTTTTCGAGCAGTGAGTGTGATGTTGTAAGTTACTTGTGTGATGAAAGGGATTGCGGCACCCTAAGCCTGTGTTTTCTGCTCTCAAGAATGTTCTATGAAAAATGTAATTGCTGTTTATCCTGGCACGTTTGATCCCATTACGAATGGTCACATTGATCTGTTGAATCGCGCGGTAAAGATGTTTGATCGTGTTGTTTTGGCGGTGGCTGAAAGTCCCGCTAAAAAACCGGTGTTTACTTTACAAGAGCGCCTCTCTTTTGTTGAGCAGGCGTTGCTGGATTGCCCTTCTGTGAGCGTCTTGGGTTTTTCGGGACTGTTAGTGGATTTTGCTCAGCAACAGCAGGCGACAGTGATTATTCGTGGGTTGCGGGCGGTTTCTGATTTTGAGTATGAGGTGCAGTTGTCGGGCATGAACCGGCGGTTAAACCCTGATGTCGAGACGGTGTTTATTTCATCTGCGCAGGAATACGCTTTTGTTTCCTCTAGCCTGGTGCGCGAGATTGCGCTTTTGGATGGGGATGTGAGTGACTTTGTACCGCCGTGCGTGAAAGCTGCGTTACGCCAGCGCATCGGTTAAACTGTGCTGATGTTTAAATTTTTTATGACTTTAAAGTAGAGGACTGTGACATGTCGTTGATGATCACCGATGAATGCATTAACTGTGACGTTTGTGAGCCAGAATGCCCCAATGATGCTATCTCGCCTGGCGATGAGATTTATGTAATTGATCCTGCGTTGTGTACCGAGTGCATCGGCCACTACGAAGAGTCTCAGTGTGTTGAGGTCTGTCCGGTGGATTGCATCCCAAAAGACCCCGAACATGAAGAGACGGAAGATGAATTGCAGTTGAAGTACCACCAGCTGACAGGGGAGTAAGCAAGATGACCGGTTTTGCAATGGGGCGATGGAGTTGTTTTGTTTTGCTGTTGTTGTTATTGCAGGGTCGGTCGGTGGCGGATGAAGCGGTATTGCCGCCAAAGGTGGCTGTGGCGTCGGCACATCCTCTGGCAACGGCGGCTGGGATTAAGATTTTAGAATCTGGTGGCAATGCGTTTGATGCGGCAGTTGCCGTCGCGGCGGCGTTGGCGGTGGTGGAGCCGTACGGTTCTGGCTTGGGTGGCGGCGGTTTTTGGTTGCTGCACAGTGCAGAGGACAACGTCGATGTGATGTTGGATGGTCGTGAACGTGCGCCGTTGGCGGCTGATCGCAATCTCTATCTGGATGCCAAGGGTGAGGTTGTGGCGGAATTATCCATGAACGGCCCTTTGGCGGCGGGGATTCCTGGTGTACCCGCAGCGTTGGCTCTGTTGTCGGAAAAATACGGCCGTTTGCCGTTATCGGTCAGCTTAGCCCCTGCGATTACGTTGGCGCAAAAAGGCTTTGTGGTGGATAAGGTGTTTCAGCAGATGGCGCGTTTTCGTCTGGCTGCTTTGCAAGCGTCAACGGATGCCAGAATGCTCTTTTTGCGTTCAGGGCAGGTGCCAAAAGACGGCACACGTTTGGTTCAAAATGATCTGGCTTGGACGTTGGAGCAGATGGCTGAACGCGGTGCGGCCGGTTTTTATCAAGGGGAGGTGGCGCAGCGGTTATTGAAATCCGTTACGCAGTCCGGTGGCATTTGGCAGCAGAAAGATCTGGATCAATATTCGGTGGTGGAGCGAGAGCCGATCCGAGCGGAGTATCACGGTATGCGTTTGGTTTCGGCGGCACCGCCTTCCTCTGGTGGTGTGGCCTTGGCCACGATTCTCAATGTACTGGAAGAGTTTGATGTTGACATGCGTGACCCCGTGGTGCGTAAACATTTGATTGTAGAGGCGATGCGCCGTGCCTATCGGGATCGGGCTGAGTTTTTAGGTGATCCCGATTTTGTTCCTGTGCCGGTGGCGCGTCTGATTCATCCTCTGTATGCAGCGGGTTTGCGCGCCTCGATTCGTGAAAACAAAGCCACTCCCAGTGAAATTTTGCCCGGTGTGGCTCCGGCAACGTCGGGCGGCAATACCACTCATTATTCGATTCTGGATCGTGAGGGTAATCGAGTGGCAGCGACGTTGTCGGTGAATTATCCCTTTGGTTCTGGTTTTGTTGCAGAGGGAACAGGGGTGCTGCTGAACGATGAGATGGATGATTTTTCTGCTAAACCAGGGGTGCCGAACCTGTACGGTTTGGTGGGCGGTGAGGCCAATTCTATTGCACCAGGCAAACGTATGCTCTCCAGTATGTCGCCGACGTTTTTGGAGTACAAAGATCGGGTGGCGATTTTAGGTACACCCGGTGGCAGTCGTATTATTACCATGGTGTTGTTGTCCAGTTTGGCTTTCCAGCAGGGTGCGACGGCAGAAGAGATGGTGGCGTTGCCACGTTTCCATCATCAATTTTTGCCCGATCAAATTCAGTATGAAAAGGGGGCTTTTGGTCGCGAAGAGGCTTTCGGTTTGCAGTGGATGGGGCATGAGTTGCAGGAGCTGGAACGATCCTATGGCAATATGCAGGTGATCGTTTGGGACAAAAAGAAACAGAAGGTTGAAGCGGCTGCCGACCCGAGGGGTATTGGCGCGGCGAAAGTAAAGTTAATTTCTTTGCAGAGATGATGACGGTTTTGTTTGTTTGAGCGAAAAAAGGCGGCCTTGATGGCCGCCTTTTTTTATGGCTACTTGGCGTTTTTGAGCATGGTTTCCATAATGGGAGCCAAGATGACTTCCATAGCGAAGCCCATTTTTCCACCAGGAACAACGATGCTGTTGCGACGTGACATAAAAGAGCCGTCGAGCATGTTGCGCAAGTAGGTGAAGTCGATGTCGAATTTTTTCGGATCGGCAAAACGGATGATGACAAAACTTTCATCGGGTGAGGGAATTTCACGCGCGATAAAGGGGTTTGAGGTGTCAACGGTGGGCACACGCTGGAAGTTGATGTCGGTGCGTGAGAACTGCGGGGTGATGTGATTGATGTAATCGGGCATCCGACGCAGGATGGTATCAACGGTGGCTTCTGCGGAGTAACCGCGTTCGGCTTTGTCGCGATGGATTTTTTGAATCCATTCCAAGTTGACAATCGGAACCACGCCAACACCCAAATCAACGTGTTGTGCAGGATCATCAGCTTCGGTTTTTACTAATCCGTGTAGACCTTCGTAGAACAGCAGGTCGCTGCCCGCTTCGATGTCTTCCCAAGGGGTGAATTCACCTGGTTCTTTATTAACACCCAAACGTGCGTTGTGCTCGGCGGCTTCAGGTTCGCTGTGCAGGTAATAACGTTTTTGGCCAGTGCCATTGTTGCCGTAACTTTTAAAGGTCTCTTCCAGTTTATCGAACAAGTTGGCTTCAGGGCCGAAGTGGCTGAAGTTCAGATTGCCCTCTGTTTCAGCTGTTTGCATGGCAGCACGCATGTCAACGCGGCTGTAACGATGCAAGCTGTCACCTTCAATAATGGCGGGGTTGATTTTTTCGCGGGTAAAGATGTGTTCAAAAGCACGTTTTACGGTTGAGGTTCCAGCACCGGATGAACCGGTAACAGCCACGATGGGATGTTTTTTAGACATAAAAATCTCCTGATGGTCTAGTCTAGAAAGCGATGTGATTCGAGGACAAGAGGTGACCGTTCGTTTGCAAGGTTTCGTTGCACGGGTGGTTCGCTCAGCCAAAAATAAGCCCTGCATTCTACCCTAGCTTCTGGCGTTGCGCGAATGGGTTGTGTCGATTCGAGAATGTTAAACCTCACTTGAGTCAGAAATGTGTAAAACGAGTCATTTTGCTGCTGGATTTGCTCTGTAGTGAGAATGTAGGCACTATGTGCCGCCATTGGATTCTGGCAAAATTTTGTGCATTGCTTCTGCTGGGTCTCTATTTTTGATTAAGGGTGAATGTATGAGCGTGTTGGTTATGAGGCTGTTTGCCTCGATTTTGCTGTTGCTTGCGACTCCAGCCGTTTGGGCTTCGGAAGCAAGCAATATGGATTTAACCACGACGTGGTTTGGTATTGTGGCAGTGATCATCTTCACTTTGGCCTACGGCTTGGTGATTGCCGAAGAGCAGATTCATCTGCGTAAATCCAAGCCGATGATGGTGGCGGCGGGGCTGATTTGGATCTTGGTGGCGTTGGCTTTTGCTTCTCACGGTGACATCCATACGGCTGAAAAAGCGGTGCGGCACAATATTTTGGAGTTCGCGGAGCTGTTGATGTTTCTATTGGCGGCGATGACCTACATCAATACGATGGAGGAGCGCGGGGTTTTTGATGCGCTGCGCGGCTGGTTGATCTCAAAGGGTTTCTCTCTCTATACTATTTTTTGGATTACCGGTGTGTTGGCGTTTATGATTTCACCCATTGCCGATAATTTGACCACGGCGTTGTTGATGGCGGCGGTGGTGATGGCGGTGGCGGGGGACAATAAAAAGTTTGTCGCTGTGGCGTGCATTAACATCGTTGTGGCGGCTAATGCCGGTGGTGCGTTTAGCCCCTTTGGTGACATCACCACTTTGATGGTGTGGCAGAAGGGCATTATTGAGTTCAGTGGTTTCTTTGTTTTGTTTTTGCCTGCTTTGGTGAATTGGCTGGTGCCGGCCTTGATCATGTCTTTTGTTGTGCCCAAAGAGCAGCCTCCAGCGGCTGCTGATGATGCAAGGGTTAAGAAAGGCGGTTATGTGATTATTGGTCTGTTTTTATTGACCATTGCAATGGCGGTCTCTTTCCACAGTTTTTTACACCTGCCACCGATGCTGGGCATGATGACCGGCTTGGGGGTGTTGAATCTGTACGGTTATTATCTCAAATTGAGCGATCATCGTGAGACACGGGGCTTGGGTGATACAGCAGGCAGTTTTGATATTGCAGCGCGTCCACAAAAGAAACCGTTTGATATTTTTCAGCAGCTGCAGCGTGCCGAGTGGGATACCTTGATGTTTTTCTATGGGGTGATTCTTTGTGTCGGTGGTTTGGGAACTTTGGGTTATTTGAGCAACGTCTCCAACTTGATGTACGCCGGTTTGGGGGCGACAACCGCCAATATCTTGGTGGGTGTCCTGTCTGCTGTTATCGATAACATTCCGGTGATGTTTGCGGTGCTCTCGATGAATCCTGAGATGTCTCAAGGGCAATGGTTGTTGGTGACTCTGACCGCAGGTGTCGGTGGCTCTTTGTTGTCTGTAGGGTCGGCTGCCGGTGTGGCTTTGATGGGGCAGGCGCGTGGCACTTACACCTTCTTTTCGCACCTGAAATGGAGTTGGGCGATTGCCTTGGGTTATGCGGCCAGTATCTGGGTTCACTTTTTGGTCAACGGTGCCGTGATGTAATAATTTCGTTAGATTGGTGTAATGTAAGGCCGCCTTTGGGTGGCCTTTTTTTGTTTTTGTTTTTGTGAAATGAGTGGCTTTTGTTGTGAATTTCGGGCGTATAATTTGAACTCTAATGTTGCGATAGAGATGGAGGGGCAGGGTTATGCCGGAGTCTGATGGTTTCAATCTGTTTTTCAATCGTGAGTTGAGTTTGTTGGCCTTTAACCGACGTGTGTTGGAGTTGGCCGAAGATGTGTCACAGCCGATTTTAGAGCGGTTGCGTTATCTTTGTATCTCTAGCACCAATTTGGATGAATTTTTTGAAGTGCGGGTGGCGGGTCTGAAGCAGCAGTTGGCATTGGCTTTGCCCAAACCGGGTGCTGATGGGCTTGGCGCACAGGAGCAACTGCGTCAAATTGGTGAGCTGACTCACGAGCTGGTGCAGGATCAGTACCGCTTGCTGAATGAGGGGTTGCTGCCGGCGATGGAAGAAAAAGACATCCGTTTTGTGCGCCGGACCTGTTGGAGTCGGGCGCAAGCCGAATGGGTGAGGGGCTATTTTCAGCGTGAAGTTGCACCGGTCTTAAGTCCCCTGGGGTTGGATCCGGCGCACCCTTTCCCACGTTTGTTGAATAAAAGCCTCAATTTTGTGGTGAATCTTTATGGTATTGATCCTTTTGGTCGGGACAGTGGAGTGGCGGTGGTGCAAGCCCCTCGTTCTTTGCCGCGTTTAATTCGCTTTCCTGCCGAGCTGTCCGAAGGGCGAAACGATTTTATTTTTCTTTCCTCAATGATCCATGCTCATGTGGGTGAGCTGTTCCCCGGGATGACCATTACGGGGTGTTATCAATTTCGGGTGACCCGTAACAGTGAGCTGTTTGTGGACGAAGAGGAGATTGATAATTTGCTCAGCGCCTTGAAAGGTGAATTGCCCTCAAGAAACTTTGGGCAGGCGGTGCGTTTGGAGGTAGCAGACAATTGTCCTGAAGAGACTGCTCAGTTTTTGTTGGGGCAGTTTGAGTTGCAGGCGGAAGATCTTTATCGCGTGGATGGTTTGGTCAATTTGAATCGCCTGCTTAAGGTATTGGATTTGGTGGATGATCCCGAGCTGAAATATCCGCCCTTTACGCCCAGCCTGCCAAAATCTTTTGTTACTGATATGAACCTGTTTGAATTGTTGCAACAGGGTGATATTTTATTGCATCACCCCTATGAATCTTTTCTGCCGGTGATCGAGTTGTTGCGCCAGGCAGCGGTGGATCCCAATGTTTTGGCAATCAAACAGACGTTGTATCGCACGGGTCGCGATTCGGTTTTGGTTGAGTCGTTGATGGAGGCAGCTCGGGCAGGAAAAGAAGTGACGGTGGTGGTGGAGTTGCGCGCTCGTTTTGATGAAGCAGCCAATATTCACTTGGCAGACCAACTGCACGAAGCGGGTTGTCAGGTGGTGTACGGCGTAGTGGGCTATAAGACCCACGCTAAAATGGTGCTGGTGGTGCGGCGTGAAAAACAGGGTTTGGTCTCTTACGTACATTTGGGTACGGGTAACTATCATGCGGGGACGGCACGAGTTTATACGGATTACGGTTTGTTGAGTTGTAATGCTGAGCTTGCAGATGAGGTGCATAAGGTGTTTCGGCAGTTGACGGGGCCGGGCTGTGTGGAGGGGGTAAAACATTTATTGCAAGCGCCGTTTACGTTGCACAGTGGCATGTTGGAGAAAATCGAACGTGAGGCACACATTGCAACGCAGGGTGGTGAGGCGCGTATTGTGGCCAAGATGAATTCTCTGGTGGAGCCACAGATCATCAAGGCGCTCTACCGTGCTTCGCAAGCGGGAGTGATCATTGAGTTGCTGGTGCGCGGCATTTGTTGTCTGCGGCCTGGGGTCTCTGGTCTTTCAGAGAATATTCGGGTGCGCTCGATTATGGGGCGGTTTTTAGAGCACAGTCGCATTGTCTATTTCCAAAATAACGGCCAGAGCGAGCTGTATTGTGGCAGTGCGGATTGGATGCAGCGTAATTTTTTCTCACGGGTTGAGGTCTGTTTTCCGATTCTGCAAAAAAATTTGCAGCAGCGAGTGATCGAGGAGTGTTTGGAAAGCAGTTTGCAGGATAATACCCAATCATGGTTGTTGCAGTCGAATGGTTGTTATCGGCGTATCGTGCCTGCTGAGGGGGAAAGTCCACATGCGTTGCAGGCGGTTTTGCTGCAAAAATTGGCGCGTTGAGCTGTAAAAATGAGCTTCTTATTAATGTCGTGTATTCATAATGTGAAATAGTAATAAAAAAATGCCCAGAAGTGGTTGACGCTCTGGTATGTGCTCTGTAAGATTCGCGCTTCTGTAATGGAGGGGTTCCCGAGCGGCCAAAGGGGGCAGACTGTAAATCTGCTGGCTCTGCCTTCGGAGGTTCGAATCCTCCCCCCTCCACCAATTTTTTATCTGATACGTTCGGGTATGCGGGTGTCGTATAACGGCTATTACCTCAGCCTTCCAAGCTGATGACGTGGGTTCGACCCCCATCACCCGCTCCATATTGGATTAAGAGGTTCGGTTTTTGACGAGCTTTTAGATTGTTTTTAGTTTGCCCATATAGCTCAGTTGGTAGAGCGCGTCCTTGGTAAGGACGAGGTCAGCAGTTCGAATCTGCTTATGGGCTCCAAATTTGTGTTTATATGTAGTCGTTAATTTTAATAGAGTGGGGTTGTCCTGATGTCTAAGGAAAAGTTTGAACGTACAAAGCCGCATGTGAATGTGGGAACCATCGGTCACGTTGATCATGGCAAAACCACACTGACCGCTGCGTTGACAAAAGTGGGTGCGGAAGCGATGGGTGGCGAATTCAAGGACTACGGTGATATTGATAATGCACCGGAAGAGCGCGAGCGTGGTATTACCATCGCGACGGCTCACGTCGAATATGAAACCGAAAATCGTCACTACGCTCACGTTGATTGCCCTGGCCATGCTGATTATGTGAAAAACATGATCACCGGTGCGGCGCAGATGGATGGCGCGATTCTGGTTTGTTCTGCTGCGGATGGTCCCATGCCTCAAACCCGCGAACACATCTTGTTGGCGCGTCAGGTTGGCGTACCGTACATCGTTGTTTACATGAACAAAGCGGACATGGTTGACGACGACGAGCTGCTTGAGCTGGTTGAAATGGAAATCCGCGAGTTGTTGGATTTGTATGATTTCCCAGGTGACGATACCCCCATCGTTATTGGTTCTGCGTTGAAAGCGTTGGAAGGCGACAACAGCGAGATTGGTACCCCCTCCATCGTTAAATTGATGGAGTATCTGGACAGCTACATTCCAATGCCTGAGCGTGCCATTGATCTGCCGTTCTTGATGCCCATTGAAGATGTGTTCTCCATCTCCGGTCGTGGCACCGTGGTTACCGGTCGCATCGAACGCGGCGTGGTCAATGTCGGTGAAGAAGTTGAAATTGTCGGCATCAAAGATACGGTCAAAACCACCTGTACGGGTGTTGAGATGTTCCGTAAGTTGCTGGATCGTGGCGAAGCAGGCGACAACGTCGGTGTGCTGCTGCGTGGCGTGAAGCGTGAAGACGTGGAGCGTGGTCAAGTTCTGTGTAAAGCAGGCAGCATCAACCCACACACCAAATTTGAAGCGGAAGTGTACATTTTGTCAAAAGATGAGGGCGGTCGACACACCCCATTTTTTGACGGCTACCGTCCGCAGTTCTATTTCCGTACCACCGACATCACCGGTGCCTGTGATCTTCCCGAAGGGATTGAGATGGTCATGCCAGGTGATAACGTGAAGATGGTCGTTACTTTGATCGCACCGATTGCGATGGAAGACGGCTTGCGCTTCGCGATTCGTGAAGGTGGACGTACCGTTGGCGCGGGTGTCGTCGCGAAGATTTTCGAGTAAGTATTTAAGCGGTTTCGTGCGGTGAGCCTTGGCTTACCGCCACGTGTTACAGGCCAGTGGCTCAATTGGCAGAGCAGCGGTCTCCAAAACCGCAGGTTGGGGGTTCGAGTCCCTCCTGGCCTGCCATTTTTTTGTGGCGGGTAAAACCGGTTCCTGATGGGAAGGTTATGTGATGGTCGCAAAGGCCGAAGTTCGGGAATCCCGAGGTGATGGGGTAAAACTGTTTCTTGCAGCAGCGTTGTTGGTTGCTGGGGTGACGGGTTTTTACTACTTCTCCGAAGAGTCCCAGTTGTTTCGTGTGTTAGGTCTGTTGGCAGTCTTGGCTGCTGCTGTTGCTGTGGTTTATCAAACCGCTCAGGGGCGGGGTGCTTGGCTGTTTGTGCAGGATGCCCGTACTGAGATGCATAAGGTCGTTTGGCCTACGCGTCAGGAAACAGTGCAAACCACCTTAATCGTATTGGTTGTGGTGGTTTTGGTGGCGTTCTTTTTGTGGTTGTTGGATATGTTCCTCTCGTGGGGCTACCAGCTGCTAACCGGCTCTGGAGGCTAATATGTCATCAATGAGCTGGTATGTAGTGCATGCCTTTTCCGGTTTTGAAAATTCCGTCAAGCGCTCTCTTGAAGAGCGTATTGAACGTTTTGGTCTGCATGATCTTTTTGATGAAATTATGATCCCCACAGAAGAGGTGGTTGAGATTCGTAATGGTCAAAAACGTCGTTCCGAGCGTAAGTTTTTTCCTGGTTATGTTCTGGTTCGGATGGAGCTTAACGATGAAACATGGCATTTGGTGAAAGATGTGCCGCGTGTCTTGGGTTTCATCGGCGGTACGGCAGACAAACCAGCGCCTATCAGCGACCGTGAAGTGGATAATATTCTACAGCGGGTGCAAGAGGGTGTTGAGAAGCCGAAGCCGAAAGTGTTGTTTGAAGCCGGTGAGGTGGTGCGGGTAATTGACGGCCCCTTCAACGACTTTAATGGTGTGGTGGAAGAGGTTGATTTTGAGAAAAACAGCCTGTTGGTAGCGGTGCAGATTTTTGGTCGCTCCACCCCGGTCGAGCTTGAATTCGGCCAAGTCGAAAAATCGTAAGCGAATTTTATTAAAAAGATACGGGGAGCCTAGCGGCGCTTGCACCCGTAGGAGTTGTGAATTATGGCTAAAAAAGTCGAAGCGTACATCAAGCTGCAAGTAGCAGCGGGTGCTGCGAACCCCAGCCCTCCTGTTGGCCCTGCTTTGGGGCAGCACGGCGTTAATATCATGGAGTTTTGTAAGGCATTTAATGCCAAAACTCAGGGTGTTGAAAAGGGTCTGCCGATTCCTGTTGTGATCACGGTTTATGGCGATCGCAGTTTTACCTTCATTACCAAAACCCCGCCGGCTTCTGTGTTGCTGAAAAAAGCAGCGGGCATTAAGTCGGGTAGTGGTACTCCGAACAGCAAAAAAGTCGGCACCGTGACCCGTGCGCAATTGGAAGAGATTGCAAATACAAAAGAAGCGGATATGACGTCGGCTTCTTTGGATGCGGCAGTACGCACCATTGCGGGCACCGCTCGCAGTATGGGCTTGGATGTGGAGGGTTAGACATGGCTAAATTAAGCAAACGTATGAAAGCAATCCGCGACAAAGTGGATGCAACGAAAGAATACGCAATTGACGATGCGCTGGCGCTGTTGAAAGAACTGGCAACGGTCAAGTTTGACGAGTCTGTTGATGTGGCGGTTAATCTGGGTGTTGATCCGCGTAAATCGGATCAGGTCGTGCGTAGCTCTACCGTATTACCCAACGGTACAGGTAAAACCGTACGCGTTGCGGTCTTTACCCAAGGCGCAAACGTTGAAAAAGCCACCGAAGCGGGTGCGGATGTGGTCGGTATGGAAGATTTGGCTGAACAACTCAAGGGCGGTGATTTGGCTTTTGATGTGGTGATCGCCTCTCCTGATGCGATGCGCGTTGTCGGTCAATTAGGGCCGTTGTTGGGGCCGCGTGGCCTGATGCCTAACCCGAAGGTGGGCACGGTCGCGGTTGATGTGGCTGCAGCGGTAAAGAATGCCAAGTCGGGTCAAGTGCGTTACCGCACCGATAAAAACGGCATCATTCACTGCTCTATCGGTAAAGCTGGTTTTGATGTTGCGGCACTGCGCGGTAACTTAGAAGCTCTGATGGCTGATTTGAATAAATTGAAACCTTCTTCCGCCAAAGGCGTGTATATGAAGAAGGTGACGCTTTCCAGCACCATGGGTACTGGAATCGTGGTTGAGCAGTCCAGCTTAGATTAAGCGGGCAGTACAGACTTTGTTGTGATTTGGCTCCTGGCCGATTCACGTTAAAGACCGCAGGTGCCTTTCGGGGCTTAATTACCTGCGCAAACGGTGAATGAACTGTCGAATTTATTCGCAGGGGCTAACCGTTTTTAGGGGTAGGTGGTGCGATTTGCCATCTGCTAAGGCTAACATGAGGAACAGTTTCTGTTTCTTAGTTAGGAGGTGTTATGGCACTTACTCTCGATCAAAAGAAAGCGGTTGTGGCCGAAGTGGCTGAAGTTGCATCTTCAGCTCACTCTGCGGTGGCGGCTGAGTATCGTGGCCTGACCGTCAGTCAGTTGACTGAACTGCGCATTAAAGCCCGTGAAAGCGGTGTTTATTTGCGCGTGGTGAAAAATTCCTTGGCACGTCGTGCCATGGCTGACACCGAGTTCGCTTGCATGAGTGACGGTATGACAGGTCCATTGATGCTGGCCTTCTCTGTAGAAGACCCAGGTTCCGCTGCCCGGATATTGAGGGACTATGCTAAGGAAAATAAAAAGCTGATTATCAAATTGGCCGCCGTTGGCGGGCAAGTGATTGATCCTTCTGATATTGGTCGTCTGGCGAATCTGCCGACCCGTGACGAAGCGATTGCTCAATTGATGTCAGTAATGAAAGCGCCGTTTGATAAATTTGCTCGTACTCTTAACGAAGTACCTGGCAAATTGGTGCGTACCTTGGCAGCAGTTCAAGATAGCAAGGGCGAATAAAAGCATTGGTTTGGCGACTCTTTTAGAGTCGCTGTAAAACGATTACAACTTTGAGGAGGCTATGATGGCCGTTTCTAAAGAAGACATTCTGGATACTATTTCCAACATGACCGTAATGGAAGTCGTTGACTTGATTTCCGCTATGGAAGAAAAATTTGGTGTGACCGCAGCGACTGCGGTTGCAGCTGCTCCGGCAGCTGCTGAAGGGGCTGAGGCCGCTGAACAGACTGAATTTGATGTGATTTTGACAAGCTTTGGTTCTAACAAAGTCTCTGTCATTAAAGCGGTGCGTGCAATCACGGGTCTTGGCTTGAAAGAAGCCAAAGGCGTTGTTGAAAGTGCGCCTGCTCCTCTGAAAGAAGCTGTTTCTAAAGACGAAGCTGAAGACGTCAAGAAGCAGTTGGAAGAGGCAGGTGCTAGCGTCGAAATCAAATAACGACGGTATCGCACTGGTCTTTGCTGACCGAGGTAAGGCCGACGACACGTTTGTGTCGCCGGCCTTTGCCTGCTTATAGCAATTGTTTTTTATTATGTTTATCCCGGTAGCTGCTTTAGTTTGAGCGAAGAGGAATCTCGATGGCCTATTCTTTTACAGAAAAGAAACGTATCCGCAAGGATTTTGGAAAGCGTCCTTCCATGTTGGAAGCGCCTTATTTGCTGCAAACCCAGTTGGACTCCTATCGCAATTTTCTGCAATTGGATAAAAAACCAGAGCAGCGTCAGGATGTGGGCTTGCACGGTGCGTTCAACTCCGTGCTGCCAATTATCAGTTATTCCGGCAATGTGGAGCTGCAATACGTCAGTTATCGCTTAGGCCGTCCGGCGTTTGATGAACGTGAATGTCGTCAACGGGGCATGACTTACGCGGCTCCTCTGCGGGTGTTGGTGCGTTTGGTTATTTTTGATAAAAGCGCACCTGCCAGCAGCAAAGTCGTCAAGGACATTAAGGAGCAAGAGGTTTATATGGGCGAATTGCCGCTCATGACCCAAAACGGTGCTTTTATTATCAATGGTACTGAACGAGTTATTGTTTCGCAATTGCATCGCTCTCCTGGGGTCTTTTTTGATCACGATAAAGGTAAAACTCACTCTTCGGGTAAGTTGCTCTTCTCTGCGCGGGTGATTCCTTACCGTGGTTCTTGGCTTGATTTTGAATTTGATCCCAAAGATTGCATCTACACTCGCATTGATCGTCGCCGCAAATTGCCTGCAACGGTGTTGTTGCGGGCGTTGGGTTACGGCACTCAAGAAATTTTGGATATTTTCTTTGAGACCAATACATTCCATTTCCACGGTGAAACTGCGGAATTGGAGTTGGTGCCAGAGCGGCTGCGCGGTGAAACAGCACTGTTTGATATCAAGGTTGGTGATGAGGTGCTGGTTGAGGCCGGTCGTCGCGTTACTGCTCGCCACACCAAAAAGTTAGAGCAGGCGGGGGTCACTAAGCTAGAAGTGCCAATGGATTATTTGGTCGGTAAAGTGATGGCGCACGAAGTGGTGGATTCCGCTACGGGTGAAGTGATTGCTAATGCTAACGATGAGCTGACCTTGGAGCTGTTGGAAAAGCTGTTTGAAGCGAATGTGAAAGATTGTCGAGTGCTTTACACTAATGACTTGGATCGTGGTGCGTATATTTCCAGCACTTTGGCCATCGACAGCAGCACCACCGCTCTGGAGGCGCAAGTCGAAATTTATCGCATGATGCGCCCAGGTGAGCCGCCCACCAAAGAAGCGACTCAAAACCTGTTTAATAACCTTTTCTTTACCAGTGATCGTTACGACCTCTCTGCCGTTGGGCGGATGAAGTTCAATCGTCGTGTGGGTCGTGAAGAACTGGAAGGCGAAGGCACACTGTCCAAAGAAGATATTTTGGAAGTGTTGAAAACCCTGATCGATATTCGTAACGGCAACGGCATTGTGGATGACATTGATCACTTGGGTAACCGTCGTATTCGCTGTGTCGGTGAAATGGCCGAGAACGTCTTCCGCGTTGGTTTGGTGCGCGTTGAGCGTGCCGTGCGTGAACGCCTCTCCATGGTGGAATCAGAAGGCTTGATGCCACAAGACATCATCAACGCCAAACCGGTTGCGGCGGCGGTGAAAGAGTTCTTTGGCTCATCCCAGTTGTCCCAATTTATGGATCAGAACAACCCCCTCTCTGAAGTGACGCACAAACGTCGTATTTCAGCACTGGGCCCGGGTGGGTTGACCCGTGAGCGTGCCGGTTTTGAGGTGCGTGATGTGCATCCGACTCACTATGGTCGTGTTTGCCCGATTGAGACCCCGGAGGGGCCGAACATCGGTTTGATCAATTCCTTGGCTATTTACGCTCGCACCAATCATTACGGTTTTCTTGAAACGCCGTACCGTAAAATCCGTGATGGTAAGTTGGTTGACGACATTGAGTACCTGTCCGCGATTGAAGAGGGCAATTACGTTATTGCTCAGGCCAACGCTTCCATTGATGAGAGCGGTGCGCTGACCGATGAACTGGTCTCTTGTCGGCATAAAAACGAATTTGCTCTTTCGACTCCCGATAAAGTGGAGTATATCGACGTTTCACCAAAACAGATTGTCTCTGTAGCAGCGTCCATGATTCCTTTCCTAGAGCACGATGATGCCAACCGTGCCTTGATGGGGTCTAACATGCAGCGCCAAGCGGTGCCTACTTTGCGGGCGCAAAAACCGCTCGTGGGTACAGGCATGGAGCGCAAAGTAGCGGTGGACTCCGGTGCCACGGTGGCGGCCAAACGCGGCGGTGTGGTGGATTCCGTTGATGCTGCGCGTGTTGTGGTGCGGGTCAATGACGATGAGGCCGGTGGTGAGGCGGGTGGGGTGGATATTTATAACTTCACCAAATACACCCGTTCAAATCAAAACACCTGCATCAATCAGCGCCCACTGGTTAAACCAGGCGATCTGATTGCTCGTGGTGATGTGTTGGCTGATGGCCCTTCCACCGATTTAGGTGAGTTGGCGCTGGGGCAGAACATGCTCGTCGCCTTTATGCCTTGGAACGGCTACAACTTCGAAGATTCGATTTTGATTTCAGAGCGCGTGGTGCAAGAAGACCGTTTCACCACCATTCATATCGAAGAGCTGAGCTGTGTGGCGCGTGATACCAAGCTGGGGCCAGAAGAGGTCACTGCTGATATTCCCAATGTAAATGAATCGCTGCTCTCCAAGCTGGATGAAACAGGGGTTGTTTTTGTCGGTGCTGAAGTGAAACCGGGTGACATCTTGGTGGGTAAAGTAACCCCAAAAGGTGAGACTCAGTTGATTCCAGAAGAGAAATTGCTGCGCGCCATCTTTGGTGAGAAAGCCTCTGATGTGAAGGACACCTCGTTGCGTGTGCCTTCCGGTATGGACGGTACCGTGATTGATGTGCGTGTGTTCACCCGCGATGGGGTGGAAAAAGACGCGCGGGCACTCTCTATTGAGAAAGACGAATTGAAACAAGCGCGTAAGGATCTTGAAGATCAGATGCGCATCGTTGAGCACGACATCTACGCTCGTGCAGAAAAAATTCTGCTGGGTCAAGTGTCCGACAAAGGGCCGAACAATTTGGCCAAAGGTGCTGAAGTCACTTCTGAGTATCTGGCCAGCGTTGAACAGGCCGCTTGGTTGGGCATTACTCTGCGGGACGACGCTGCCAGTAGCGCGCTGGAAGAGATTGCCGCGCAGTTGCAGATGCAGCGTGAGATGGTGGAGGCGAAGTACAAAGAGCAGAAAACGAAAATCACCCAAGGTGATGATCTCGCTCCAGGTGTGCTGAAGATGGTCAAGGTCTACTTGGCTGTTAAGCGCCGTCTGCAACCAGGCGATAAAATGGCCGGTCGACACGGTAATAAAGGTGTGATCTCGATGATCAAACCGGTGGAAGACATGCCTTACACTGAAGACGGCAACCCCGTTGATATCGTCTTGAACCCACTGGGTGTTCCGTCACGGATGAATGTCGGACAAATTCTGGAAACGCATTTGGGTTGGGCAGCAAAAGGCATTGGCAAGCGGATCGGTAAAATGCTGGATCAACAGCGTGAAATGGGTGAACTGCGTGAATTCTTAGGCAAAGTCTATAACCACGACGATCGTCCTCGCGAAGACTTGGATTCTTTCAGTGACGCTGAGATTAAAGAGCTGGCGGGCAATCTGCGCGAAGGTGTGCCGATGGCAACACCGGTCTTTGATGGTGCCGCCGAGTCTGAGATTCGTCAAATGCTGACCTTAGCGGAACTACCAGAGTCGGGTCAAACGACCTTGTATGATGGTCGTACTGGCGATGCGTTTGATCGTCAGGTGACCGTGGGTTACATGTACGTGATCAAATTGAATCACTTGGTGGACGACAAAATGCACGCCCGTTCAACAGGGCCGTACAGCTTGGTTACTCAGCAGCCGCTGGGGGGTAAAGCGCAGTTCGGTGGTCAGCGCTTTGGTGAGATGGAGGTCTGGGCGCTGGAAGCGTACGGGGCTGCTTACACCTTGCAAGAGATGTTGACGGTGAAGTCCGATGATGTGAATGGTCGTAACAAAATGTACAAAAACATTGTGGACGGCGATCACCGTATGGAAGCAGGTATGCCGGAGTCTTTCAACGTACTGCTGAAAGAGATTCGTTCGCTGGGTATTAACATCGAATTGGAACAGGACTGAGTTTCGTCACTGGACTGAATCGTAGGAGAGAACATGAAAGACTTACTGAACTTGCTCAAACAGCAGGGACCGTCGGATGACTTTGATGGCATCCGCATCACTTTGGCATCGCCGGACATTATTCGTTCATGGTCTTACGGGGAAGTTAAAAAACCCGAGACCATCAATTACCGAACCTTTAAGCCGGAACGGGATGGCCTGTTCTGCGCCAAAATTTTTGGCCCGATCAAAGATTACGAATGCCTCTGTGGTAAATACAAGCGTCTCAAGCATCGCGGTGTGGTGTGTGAGAAGTGTGGTGTTGAAGTTACTCTGACCAAAGTGCGTCGTGACCGTATGGGTCACATCGATTTGGCCAGCCCTGTGGCGCACATTTGGTTTTTGAAATCACTGCCTTCTCGTATTGGTTTGTTGCTCGATATGACCTTGAGGGAAGTGGAGCGCATTCTCTACTTTGAAGCCTTTGTGGTGGTTGATCCCGGCATGACCGAGATGGAAACCGGCCAGCTGCTCAACGATGAGCAGTATCTGGAAGCCATTGAGGAGCATGGCAACGATTTTGATGCGCGTATGGGTGCCGAAGCGGTACACGACCTGCTCAAACACGTTGACCTCAACAGCGACGCGCGTCAGCTGCGTGAAGAGATCGATGCGACAGGTTCTGAAACCAAGCTGAAACGCTTGACCAAACGCTTGAAACTGGTGGAGTCGTTCTTGGCTTCGGGTAATAACCCTGAATGGATGGTGATGACCGTTTTACCGGTTTTGCCACCGGATCTGCGCCCACTGGTGCCATTGGATGGCGGTCGTTTTGCCACCTCCGATCTGAACGATCTGTATCGTCGAGTGATCAATCGTAACAACCGTTTGCGTCGTTTGCTTGAGTTGAATGCACCGGACATTATCGTGCGTAACGAAAAACGCATGTTGCAAGAGTCCGTTGATGCGCTGCTCGATAACGGTCGTCGTGGTCGTGCCATTACCGGCAGCAACAAACGTCCGCTGAAATCGTTGGCTGACATGATCAAAGGTAAGCAGGGTCGTTTCCGGCAGAACTTGCTCGGTAAACGGGTTGATTATTCCGGTCGTTCGGTGATCGTGGTGGGGCCAACTTTGCGCTTGCATCAGTGTGGTTTGCCGAAAAAGATGGCTTTGGAGCTGTTTAAGCCTTTTATCTTCAGCAAATTGCAGCTGCGTGGTTTGGCGACCACCATCAAAGCGGCGAAAAAATTGGTGGATAAAGAGGGCGCTGAGGTTTGGGATATTCTCGAAGACGTGATTCGTGAACATCCGGTGATGCTCAACCGCGCACCGACCTTGCACAGGTTGGGTATTCAAGCCTTTGAGCCGCAATTGATTGAGGGTAAAGCGATTCAGCTGCATCCTTTGGTTTGTGCGGCTTTCAACGCCGATTTTGATGGCGATCAAATGGCGGTGCATGTGCCGCTCTCTATTGAAGCGCAGCTTGAAGCTCGTGCCTTGATGATGTCCACCAACAACATCCTCTCGCCCGCCAACGGTGAACCGATCATTGTGCCGTCGCAAGACATTGTCTTGGGTCTTTATTACATCACCCGTGAGCGTATTAATGCTAAGGGTGAAGGCATGATGTTCGCCGATGTAGCCGAAGCACTGCGTGCCTACGGCACCGGTGCGGTACACATTCAGGCGCAGGTCGAAGTGCGTATTATGGATCATGCGGTGGACGACGATGGCAACTGGATTAGAACCCGTCGCCGCGTTAAAACAACCATTGGCCGTGCCATTCTTTCTGAGATTTTGCCGCTGGGTTTGGCGTTTGATATTGTCGATCGTGATCTGACCAAAAAGGCGATCTCAAATTTGATCAACGCCTGTTATCGTCAGGTGGGTCTGAAAGAGACGGTGATTTTTGCCGATCAGCTGATGTACACCGGTTTCAAATACGCCACTTTGGCGGGTGTTTCCATCGGCATCGAAGATATGATTGTGCCAGAGAGCAAAGTCGATATCATTGCCGCTGCTGAGGTGGAAGTAAAAGAGATTCAATCACAATACGCTTCGGGTCTGGTGACCGACGGTGAGCGTTACAACAAGGTGGTGGACATCTGGTCACATGCTAACGATCAAGTGGCTCAAGCGATGATGGATCGTTTGGGTTCGGAAGATGTGGTGAATCGTGATGGTGAAACGGTCAAACAGACTTCGTTTAACTCCATTTATATGATGGCCGATTCAGGTGCTCGTGGCTCCGCCGCGCAGATTCGCCAACTGGCAGGAATGCGGGGTTTGATGGCCAAGCCTGACGGTTCGATCATCGAAACGCCCATTACAGCTAACTTCCGTGAAGGCTTAAATGTCCTGCAATACTTCATCTCCACTCACGGTGCGCGGAAAGGCTTGGCTGATACCGCGCTGAAAACCGCTAACTCCGGTTACTTGACTCGTCGTCTGGTGGATGTGGGTCAAGATCTGGTGGTGACCGAAGTGGATTGTGGCACCCAAAATGGGGTCACCATGACCCCTGTGATTGAAGGCGGGGATGTGGTTGAAGCCCTTGGGGTGCGTGTTTTGGGTCGGGTGACGGCGGAAAACATCTATAAATCCGACAGCGATGAAGTGCTGATCGAAGCCGGTACCTTCCTAGATGAGGCGTGGATTGAGCGTCTGGAAGAGTTGGGCATTGATGAGATTTTGGTGCGCTCAGCCATGACCTGTGAGACTCGTTACGGGGTCTGCTCTAACTGTTACGGTCGTGACTTGGCGCGTGGCCATTTGATTAACATTGGTGAAGCGGTGGGGGTCGTGGCAGCACAGTCTATCGGTGAGCCAGGCACTCAGTTGACCATGCGTACCTTCCATATTGGGGGGGCTGCGAGTCGTTCTGTGGCCGCCAACAGCGTTGATATTAAGAGTGATGGCCAAGTTCGTTTCCATAACATCAAAGTGGTGGAGAATAAAGCCGGTAACTATGTGGCGGTCTCTCGTTCTGGTGAGATTGGTTTGATTGACGATAACGGCCGTGAACGTGAGCGCTACAAGGTGCCTTACGGTGCGGTGATCACCGTTGCCGACGGTTCACCTGCAAAAGCGGGTCAAGTGTTGGCTACGTGGGATCCCCATACTCACCCTGTGATCACCGAGGTGGAGGGTATCGTCCAATTTAGTGATTTTGTTCAAGGTGTGACCGTAGAGATGCAGACCGATGACATTACCGGTTTGTCGTCGATGGTGATCACCGATCCTAAACAACGTGGCAGTATGGGCAAAGACATGCGTCCGATGGTCAAGCTGTTGGATGAAAAGGGCGACGATCTCTATATCGCGGGCAGTGAGATTCCTGCTCATTATTATTTGCCGCAAGGCGCGATCATTAACCTTTCGGATGGCGCGAAGGTGGAAGTGGGTGATGTTGTTGCTCGTATTCCACAAGCGTCTTCTAAGACCCGTGACATTACCGGTGGTCTGCCACGGGTGGCGGATCTGTTTGAAGCGCGTAAGCCGAAAGAGCCTGCTATTCTGGCTGAGAAGACCGGTATCATCGGTTTTGGTAAGGAAACCAAGGGCAAGCAGCGTTTGGTGATTACCGAAGAGAGCGGTGAGCGCTACGAAGAGCTGATTCCTAAGTGGCGTAACGTCAATATCTTTGAAGGTGAGCAGGTGGAGCGAGGGGAGATGGTCGCCGATGGCGAACCCAATCCTCATGATATCTTGCGCCTTCTGGGTGTGAAAGCGTTGGCTGCCTACATGGTGAAAGAGATTCAAGACGTTTATCGTCTGCAAGGCGTGGGCATCAATGACAAACACATCGAAGTGATTGTGCGTCAGATGCTGCGTAAAATTGAAATCACCAGCCCAGGCGACAGCTTGATGCTGAAAGGTGAGCAGTTAGAAAAATCTCATGTTCTGGATATCAACGAGACCTTACTGAAAGAGGGTAAGTTGCCCGCCACCTATGAAAACATCTTGCTGGGTATTACCAAGGCCTCTTTGGTGACCGAGTCCTTTATTTCTGCCGCCTCTTTCCAAGAGACCACGCGTGTTTTGACAGAGTCCTCTGTGCGGGGTGCTAAGGATAGCTTGCGTGGTCTGAAAGAGAACGTTATTGTCGGGCGCTTGATTCCAGCTGGAACGGGTTTGGCTTATCATGCTGAGCGCCTGAAAAAACGTCAAAAATTGACGGTCAGTGAGACTTTTGGCTTAGATAAGCCGGAAGTAACACCGACTGAAGAGCCGTTAATGCCTGTGGAAGGTTCGCAGGATTCGGTGTAAATGTGCTTGACAGAGCACAGATGCTTGACAGGGGGCGAACAGCTCCCTAAAATTGCGCCTCTTTTGCAGCAGAGCTGATTTTTCAGCTCTGCTGCCTATTTTGTGCGTCGAATAAATCAGACGATGTTCTACGGGTCGGTAGGCGTTGTTTATACGACCGTTGCGTTGCGGATAGTACCGCTGCTCATCCGGTCACGGTAACGGTTGGAGAAGCTTTTTATGACAACGATTAACCAGCTGGTGCGTAACCCGCGCAAGCGCAAGACTGTTAAAAGTAATGTTCCTGCGTTGGAGGCTTGCCCTCAACGACGTGGTGTGTGTACTCGTGTTTATACCACGACCCCGAAAAAACCAAACTCAGCCATGCGTAAAGTGGCTCGTGTGCGTTTGACGAACGGGTTTGAAGTGACCTCCTACATTGGTGGTGAAGGTCATAACTTGCAAGAGCATAACGTGGTGTTGATCCGCGGTGGTCGTGTGAAAGATTTGCCTGGTGTTCGTTATCACACCGTTCGCGGTAGCTTGGACACCCAGGGTGTTGACGGTCGTCGTCAAGCACGTTCCAAGTACGGCACCAAGCGTCCGAAGAAATAAGGGTTTATTGAGATGTCCAGAAGAAGAGAGATAACAAAACGCCAAGTACTGCCCGATCCTAAGTTCGGCAGTGAGCGTCTGACCAAGTTCGTCAACATGATCATGCAGAGCGGTAAAAAATCCGTTGCTGAACGTATTATGTACGGCGCGTTGGATGTGGTTGTTGAAAAAGGCAAAGGCGATGCGTTAGAGGTGCTGGAGACAGCACTGACCAACGTCAGTCCTGCGGTAGAAGTGAAGTCACGTCGTGTCGGTGGCGCTACCTACCAAGTGCCGGTTGAAGTGCGTCCTGTGCGTCGCAGTGCTCTGGCCATGCGTTGGATCATTGATGCTGCGCGCAAACGCGGTGAAAAATCAATGACCCGCAAATTGGCAGGTGAGTTGATGGATGCGGCTGAAAAACGCGGTTCTGCGGTTAAGAAACGTGAAGATACTCACCGTATGGCTGAAGCGAACAAGGCGTTTGCACACTACCGCTGGTAGTGTGAGTCAGTCTCCGTGGCACGCACAACTCCTATTGAGCGTTATCGTAATGTCGGCATCATGGCACATATTGATGCGGGCAAAACGACTACCACGGAACGAATTCTGTATTACACCGGTGTTTCTCATAAGATCGGTGAGGTGCATGACGGCGCTGCCACCATGGACTGGATGGAGCAGGAGCAAGAGCGAGGTATTACCATTACCTCTGCGGCTACCACCTGTTTTTGGTCTGGTATGGGGCAGCAGTACCCTCAGCATCGAATTAATATCATTGATACCCCTGGGCATGTGGATTTCACCATTGAGGTGGAGCGTTCCCTGCGGGTTTTGGATGGCGCGGTAGCGGTTTTTTGTGCTGTGGGTGGTGTTGAACCACAATCTGAGACGGTCTGGCGGCAAGCGGATAAATACCGTGTGCCGCGTTTGGCGTTTGTCAACAAGATGGATCGTACCGGTGCAGATTTTCTGCGCGTGGTGGATCAGATTGAGAGTCGTCTCGGTGCCACCCCAGTGGTGATTCAACTGCCTATTGGCAGTGAAGAGTCTTTTGTCGGTGTGATTGATTTGGTCTCAATGCAGGCCATTTATTGGGATGATGAATCTCAAGGCATGCAGTACAAGTCTGCTGATATTCCTGCTGAGTATCTGGATGACGCGCAGCAGTGGCGTGAAACCATGTTGGAGTCGGCGGCGGAAGCCAACGAAGAGCTGATGGATCGTTATTTAGAAGAGGGTGATCTCTCCTCTGTTGACGTCTATTTGGGTCTGCGTCTGCGTACCTTGGCCAATGAGATTGTGCCGATGCTGTCGGGTTCGGCCTTTAAAAATAAAGGCGTGCAAGCGGTGCTGGATGCGGTCATTGAGCTGCTGCCGTCGCCCTTGGATGTCCCCGCAATTATGGGTTATGCCGAAGCCTCAGATGAAAAAGAGGTGGAGCGTCATCCTCGGGATGATGAGCCATTTTCAGCCTTGGCGTTTAAAATTGCCACAGATCCTTATGTGGGTAGCCTGACTTTTTTCCGTGTTTATTCGGGCGTGCTCGAGGCGGGCAAAGTGGTTTACAACCCGCGTCGTGGTCGCCGTGAGCGCGTTGGGCGCATTTTGCAGATGCACGCCAACGCTCGTGAAGAGGTTAAGTTGGTGCGTACCGGTGACATTGCGGCGGCGGTTGGGCTAAAAGAGATGGTGACCGGTGACACCTTGTGTGATCAGGCGCACCCGCTGACTTTGGAGAAGATGATCTTTCCGGAGCCGGTAATCTCCGTAGCAGTAGAGCCGCGCAGTTTGGCGGATCAAGAGAAGATGGATCTGGCGTTGGCCAAGTTGGCGCAAGAAGACCCCTCTTTTCGGGTGCGTACCGATGAAGAGTCAGGTCAAATCTTGATCTCTGGTATGGGTGAGCTGCATCTGGACATCATTGTTGATCGGATGCGCCGCGAATTTGCAGTGCAGGCCAATGTGGGTAAACCACAAGTTTCTTACCGTGAAAGCATTGCGGTGGCCGCTGAAGCAGAGTCTAAATTTGAGCGTGAGTTGGCTGGGCGCGGGCAGTACGCTCACGTCTGTTTGCGTTTGCAGCCCGCAGAGCGTGGTTCTGGTTACCAGTTTGAGAGCACGATTGCGGACAGTTTGGTGCCGAAAGAATACGTTACGGCGGTGGATAAAGGCATTCAGGATCAGATGAAAGGCGGTGTGTTGGCCGGTTATCCGATGGTGGATATCAAGGTGACCCTTTATGACGGTTCTTATCATGAAGTAGACTCCAACGAGATGGCCTTCCAGATTGCCGCTTCAATGGCTTTTCGTGAAGCCGCTTTGGCGGCCAAGCCCTCTTTATTAGAGCCAATGATGAAGGTTGAAGTGGTCACGCCGGAAGAGTACATGGGCGATGTGATGGGTGATCTGAATCGTCGCCGTGGTTTGGTTCAGGGCATGGATGATGCCCCAGCCGGTAAAGTAGTGAAGGCTGGAGTGCCTTTGGCTGAGATGTTTGGTTATTCCACAGATTTGCGTTCAGCAACGCAAGGAAGAGCCACTTATTCGATGGAATTTGAAAAGTATGCTGTGGCCTCTTCAAAGGTGGCGGCAGCGATAATTAATAGAACGTCCTGAGTGATTTTTTACGTTATTTGATGAGGTAGCAGAACCGTGTCTAAGGAAAAGTTTGAACGTACAAAGCCGCATGTGAATGTGGGAACCATCGGTCACGTTGATCATGGCAAAACCACACTGACCGCTGCGTTGACAAAAGTGGGTGCGGAAGCGATGGGTGGCGAATTCAAAGACTACGGTGATATTGATAATGCACCGGAAGAGCGCGAGCGTGGTATTACCATCGCGACGGCTCACGTCGAATATGAAACCGAAAATCGTCACTACGCTCACGTTGATTGCCCAGGCCATGCTGATTATGTGAAAAACATGATCACCGGTGCGGCGCAGATGGATGGCGCGATTCTGGTTTGTTCTGCTGCGGATGGTCCCATGCCTCAAACCCGCGAACACATCTTGTTGGCGCGTCAGGTTGGCGTACCGTACATCGTTGTTTACATGAACAAAGCGGACATGGTTGACGACGACGAGCTGCTTGAGCT
This sequence comes from Gammaproteobacteria bacterium, assembly GCA_030949385.1. Classification (NCBI taxonomy): domain Bacteria; kingdom Pseudomonadati; phylum Pseudomonadota; class Gammaproteobacteria; species Gammaproteobacteria bacterium. Next base: position 95,024 of record JAUZSP010000008.1, read on the forward strand.
GGTTGAAATGGAAATCCGCGAGTTGTTGGATTTGTATGATTTCCCAGGTGACGATACCCCCATCGTTATTGGTTCTGCGTTGAAAGCGTTGGAAGGCGACAACAGCGAGATTGGTACCCCCTCCATCGTTAAATTGATGGAGTATCTGGACAGCTACATTCCAATGCCTGAGCGTGCCATTGATCTGCCGTTCTTGATGCCCATTGAAGATGTGTTCTCCATCTCCGGTCGTGGCACCGTGGTTACCGGTCGCATCGAACGCGGCGTGGTCAATGTCGGTGAAGAAGTTGAAATTGTCGGCATCAAAGATACGGTCAAAACCACCTGTACGGGTGTTGAGATGTTCCGTAAGTTGCTGGATCGTGGCGAAGCAGGCGACAACGTCGGTGTGCTGCTGCGTGGCGTGAAGCGTGAAGACGTGGAGCGTGGTCAAGTTCTGTGTAAAGCAGGCAGCATCAACCCACACACCAAATTTGAAGCGGAAGTGTACATTTTGTCAAAAGATGAGGGCGGTCGACACACCCCATTTTTTGACGGCTACCGTCCGCAGTTCTATTTCCGTACCACCGACATCACCGGTGCCTGTGATCTTCCCGAAGGGATTGAGATGGTCATGCCAGGTGATAACGTGAAGATGGTCGTTACTTTGATCGCACCGATTGCGATGGAAGACGGCTTGCGCTTCGCGATTCGTGAAGGTGGACGTACCGTTGGCGCGGGTGTCGTCGCCAAAATCTTTGAGTAATTGGTGACCCTTATGAGCAAAGAAACACAAACAATTCGCATCTCCTTGAAAGCCTTCGATCATCGTCTGTTGGATCGTTCGGCGCAGGAAATTTTAGAAACCGCTAAGCGCACAGGCGCACGAGTGCAAGGGCCAATTCCTCTGCCCACTCGTAAAGAGCGTTTTACCATTTTGATCTCGCCTCACGTTAATAAAGATGCGCGTGATCAGTACGAAATCCGTACTCACAAGCGTTTGATGGACATTGTGGAGCCAACAGACAAGACTGTTGATGCGCTTATGAAGCTTGATTTGGCTGCCGGTGTTGATGTGCAGATCAAATTGAACTAGGCGTTTTCGGTTGTCAGTGATGTTTGGGCTTTACCCCTTTAAACATCACTGTTATAATCGCGCTCCTTTCTGACCCAGAGCAGGATTTATCTTGTCTCTGGGTCTTGTTTATTGGCAATTAGTGAAACGGCATCGGTCAATCGAAATCGATGTGCTGCACGAAGGAATAACTCATGGCAATTGGTGTTATCGGGCGTAAAGCTGGGATGACTCGCCTCTTTACCGACGACGGTGTTTCGATACCGGTGACGGTGGTTGAGGTTGATCCCAATCGCATTACTCAAGTTCGCAGTAATGAGGTTGATGGCTATCGCGCCTTACAGGTGACGGTAGGTTCACGTAAAGTCTCGCGCCTGACAAAGGCGGCGGTAGGTCACTTCGCAAAAGCGGGTGTGGAAGCCGGTCGAGGTTTGTGGGAGTTCCGTTTGGCTGACGGTGAAGGCGAAGATTTGACCCTTGGTGGTCAAATTGACGTCAGCATGTTCGCAGACGGTCAGAAGGTGGACGTTTCTGGTATCACCATCGGTAAAGGTTTTGCGGGCGCGGTGAAGCGTCACAATTTCCAAATGCAAGATGCAACGCACGGTAACTCTGTGTCGCATCGTGCGCCCGGTTCCATCGGTCAAAACCAAACCCCGGGTCGTGTCTTTAAAGGCAAACGCATGGCAGGTCACATGGGCAGTGTTCGTCGCACCATTCAAAACCTGCAAGTGGTTCGTGTTGATGCGGAAAGAAACCTGTTGTTGATCAAGGGTTCTGTTCCTGGCTCCAAGAACGGTGACGTTATCGTGCGGCCTGCTGTTAAGAGCAAGGCATAAGGGGAGATAATGGAACTCAAAATAGAAAATGGTGCAACCATTGAGCTGAGTGATGTGGCTTTTGGTGGCGACTATAACGAAGCTCTGGTTCATCAGGTGTTGACCGCGTATTTGGCTGCGGCTCGCAGTGGTACCAAGGCACAGAAAAACCGTTCTGCTGTCAGTGGTGGCGGAGCAAAGCCCTGGCGTCAAAAAGGCACCGGTCGAGCTCGTGCAGGTACCTCTCGTAGCCCGTTGTGGCGTTCAGGTGGGGTGACTTTTGCAGCCCAGCCGCGCAACTATGAGCAGAAAGTAAACAAAAAAATGTATCGCGGTGCGATGCGTTCTATTTTCTCTGAACTGCTGCGTCAAGAGCGTTTGGTGTTGGTTGAAAGCCTCTCTTTAGAAGCGCCCAAGACTCGCATGTTGGCGGCTAGGTTGAAAGAATTGAATGCCAGCCAGGCGTTGATTGTCGCTGATGAAGTGGACGAAAACCTCTATCTGGCCTCGCGCAACTTGCCTCATGTACATGTGGTTGATGCCACAGCAGTCGAGCCGACCAGTTTGATCGGTTTTGACAAGGTGGTGGTCACCGTTGCAGCGATGAAGCAAATTGAGGAGTGGTTGTCATGAATCAAGAGCGTCTGCTAAACGTCTTGTTGGCGCCTCATGTCTCTGAGAAGAGTGCCATGAATGCCGACGGCAGTAATCAACACACTTTTAAAGTGACTGTTGATGCCACCAAGCTCGAAGTGAAACGTGCAGTTGAAGACTTGTTTGAAGTTAAAGTCGTTTCGGTTCGTATGATGAATGTGAAAGGCAAAAACAAACGTTTTAGTCAGCGGTTGGGCTCACGTCCCAGCTGGAAAAAGGCGATGGTTCGCCTTGCTGACGGTCAAGATGTTGAATTTGCTGGCATGGGAGGGTAACGCGTCATGGCTCTGTTAAAAACCAAACCTACTTCTCCCGGTCGTCGCTTTGTTGTTAAGGTTGTTAATCCTGATCTTTATAAGGGTGAACCCCATCGCGCGCTGGTTGAAGGTAAAAATAAATCCGGCGGGCGTAACAACGCCGGTCGTATCACCACCCGCCATCGTGGCGGTGGTCACAAACAGCGTTATCGTATTATCGATTTCAAGCGCAACAAAGATGGTATTCCAGCTAAAGTGGAGCGGATTGAATACGATCCCAACCGCAGTGCGAACATTGCTTTATTGTTGTACGCAGACGGTGAACGTCGCTACATGATCGCGCCAAAAGGCGTGAAAGCCGGTGACTCACTGGTTTCTGGTCGTGAAGCTCCGATAAAATCCGGTAACTGTTTGCCGCTGAATAATATTCCTGTTGGTTCAACGGTGCATTGCATCGAAATGAAACCTGGCAAGGGTGCTCAAATTGCTCGCAGTGCTGGCACTTACGCGCAGTTGATTGCTCGTGAAGGTACCTACGCGACGTTGCGTTTGCGTTCCGGCGAGATGCGTAAAGTGTTGTCTGATTGTCGCGCCACCTTAGGTGAGGTCGGTAACGGTGAGCACAGTTTACGTAAGCTGGGTAAAGCTGGTGCTAAACGCTGGAAGGGTGTTCGTCCGACGGTTCGTGGTGTTGCCATGAACCCAGTGGATCATCCGCACGGTGGTGGTGAAGGTCGTACATCAGGTGGGCGTCATCCAGTGTCACCTTGGGGTATGCCAACGAAGGGTTATAAGACCCGTTCGAACAAGCGTACGGATAAACTCATTGTCCGTCGTCGTAATCGGAAATAAAAGGGGTCTTAAATGCCACGTTCGTTAAGAAAGGGGCCGTTTGTAGACGGTCACCTGGTGCGCAAAATTGAAAAAGCGCGCGAAACAAACAACAAGCGTCCAATTAAAACTTGGTCGCGTCGTTCCATGGTTATGCCTGAAATGGTGGGTTTCACCATCGCGGTACACAACGGTCGCCAACATGTTCCTGTTTTAATCAGTGAAAACATGGTGGGACATAAACTCGGTGAGTTTGCGTTGACACGTACCTATAAAGGGCATATCGCAGACAAGAAGTCGAAGAGATAGGGGTTGTCGTCATGCAGGTGAGTGCAAAATTAAGACATGCGCGCATTTCGCCCCAGAAAGTGCGTTTGGTTGCAGACCAAGTGCGCGGAATGGCGGCAGAACGTGCTTTAGAGTTGCTTTCTTTCAGCACGAAAAAAGCAGCGGTATTGATGAAAAAGTTGCTTGAGTCGGCAATCGCTAACGCAGAGCACAATGAAGGTGCTGATGTAGATGAGCTGAAAGTGGCCGTGGTTTTTGTTGATGAAGGCCCGATCTTTAAGCGTTTACGCGCACGTGCTAAGGGGCGTGCGAATCGCATCCTGAAGCGTACCAGTCACATTACCGTGACCGTAGCGGATTAATAAAAAGGCATTTAGCAATGGGTCAAAAAGTACATCCTATTGGAATTCGCCTCGGTATCTCAGCCGACTGGAATTCAACATGGTATGCGGGCGGTGCAGATTACGCCAAATTCCTCAATAATGATTTGGACGTGCGTGCGTTTCTGAAAAAGAAACTGGCGCATGCGTCGGTCAGCCGCATTCAAATCAGCCGTTTGGCAGCGTCGATTGTGGTTACCATCCACACCGCGCGCCCGGGTATCGTTATTGGTAAAAAAGGCGAAGACATCGAACGCTTGCGTCGCGATGTTGCGGGCATGACTGCGCTTAACATTAATAACGTTAAGATCAATATCTCCGAAATTCGCAAGCCTGAGCTGGATGCGTTGTTGGTTGCCGAAGGCGTTGCACAGCAGTTGGAGCGTCGTGTGATGTTCCGTCGTGCGATGAAGCGTGTGATCACCAACACCATGCGCCTTGGTGCACAAGGTGTGAAAATCAATGTCGCTGGTCGTTTGAATGGCGCTGAGATTGCGCGTCGCGAATGGTATCACGACGGCCGTGTGCCTCTGCATACTCTGCGGGCGGATATCGATTACGGTGTTGCTGAAGCTCATACCACCTACGGTGTGTTGGGTATCAAAGTTTGGATCTGCAAAGGTGAAGTGTTTGACTTCGAGCAGAAACGGGCGGCGAGCAGCAAAACGAAGTCTGCGGCCAAGTAAGAGGTTATTGAGTTATGTTGCAGCCAAAACGAACAAAATTTAGAAAACAGCAGAAAGGTCGCAATCGCGGTCTGGCTACTGTTGGTAACAAAGTAAGCTTCGGTGAGTATGGCCTTAAGGCGGTTGGACGTGGTAACATCACCGCCCGCCAAATTGAAGCGGCTCGTCGTGCTATGACGCGTCACATTAAGCGTGGCGGTCAAATTTGGATTCGGGTGTTTCCCGATACCCCCATTACCAAAAAGCCTATCGAGGTTCGCCAAGGTAAAGGTAAGGGTAATGTTGAATATTGGGTGGCAAAAGTTCGTCCCGGTTTCGTTCTTTATGAGATGGAAGGGGTGACTGAGGAAATTGCACGTCAGGCGTTTCGTCTGGCAGCAGCTAAATTGCCAATTCAAACCACATTTGTGAATCGGACGGTGATGTAATGAAGGTCAGCGAATTACGGGCAAAGTCCTCTGATGAGCTTAAAGAAGAGTTGATCTCTCTGTTACGTGAGCAATTTAATTTGCGTATGCAGAAGGGTGGCGGACAGATGCCGCGTCCCGATCAATTCCAGAAAGTTCGGAAAAGTATTGCCAGAGTGAAAACTCTGATTGGTGAAAAACGTACAACAGGTGTGGGTCAATGAGCGCTGATAGCAAATTGCACCGTACGCTTACCGGGCGTGTCGTAAGCGATAAGATGGAAAAAAGCGCTGTTGTGCTGATCGAGCGCACGGTGAAACATCCTGTTTACGGTAAGTTCATTAAGCGTTCGAACAAGTTCCATGTCCATGATGCTGATAATGAGTGTCAAACTGGTGATATGGTGATTATTGAAGAGTGTCGTCCAATGTCTAAAACCAAATCTTGGCGTTTGGTTAAAGTTTTGGTTAAGGCAAGTTAAACTGGCTTTTGATGCTTAAATTCTGATTGGGAAAATGTCATGATACAAATGCAGACAGTCCTCAATGCTGCTGATAACAGCGGCGCGCGTAAGGTGCAATGCATTAAAGTGTTGGGCGGTTCGCACCGTCGCTACGCGCGCATTGGGGATATCATTAAGGTTAGCGTCAAAGACGCTATTCCTCGCGGTAAAGTAAAAAAGGGTGATGTCTACAACGCCGTTGTAGTGCGTACCGCTAAAGGCGTACGTCGTTCTGATGGTTCGACTATTCGTTTTGATGGCAACGCCGCTGTGTTGTTGAACAGCAAGTTGGAGCCGATTGGTACCCGCATTTTTGGTCCAGTGACTCGTGAGCTTCGTGGCGAACGTTTTATGAAGATCGTTTCATTAGCGCCTGAAGTGCTTTAACGGGAGCCGACGTTATGCGTAAAATTAAAAAAGGTGATGACGTTATTGTTATCACTGGAAAAGACAAAGGTCGGCGCGGTTCTGTGCTGCGTGTTTTAGCCAATCAACGTCTGTTTGTTGAAGGCGTGAACATGGTGAAAAAACACACCAAGCCGAACCCAGGCCGTAGTGTTGCGGGTGGTATCGTAGAGCAAGAAGCCTCTATGAACAGCTCCAATGTTATGTTGTTTAACCCCTCAAAAAATGCAGGCGACCGTGTTGGTATCAAGACTCTGGAAGACGGAAAGAAAGTCCGTTATTTCAAGTCCAACGGCGAAGTTGTGGATGCGTAGGTAGAGAATGATGGCTAGGTTACACACACTTTATAAAGAGACGATTGCCCAGAAATTGCAGGACGAGCTTGGTTTAAAAAGCTCCATGTCTGTTCCCAGGATCGAAAAGATCACCTTGAATATGGGTTTGGGTGAGGCGGTTGGCGACAAAAAAATTATTGAGCATGCGGTTGCAGATATGACCAAAATTGCCGGTCAAAAACCGGTGGTTACTTATGCTCGTAAATCCATCGCGGGTTTTAAAATTCGTGATGATATGGCGATTGGCTGTAAAGTAACGTTGCAGCGCAACCGCATGTATGAGTTTCTTGATCGTTTGATCAATATCTCTATTCCACGTATTCGTGATTTCCGTGGTTTAAACCCGAAATCGTTCGATGGTCGTGGTAATTACAGCATGGGTGTGAAGGAACAGATCATCTTCCCCGAAATCGATTATGATAAAATCGATAAATTGCGTGGGATGGATATTGCCATTACGACCTCTGCGAAAACCGATGATGAGGCTCGTGCGTTATTAAAAGCCTTCAGTTTTCCATTTAGGCAGTAAGGGGTTAGTCATGGCAAAAGTATCTATGATTCAACGTGAACTAAAACGCACCAAATTGGTGGCGCGTTATAAAGTGAAGCGTGATGCACTCAAAGCGACCATTGCAGATAAAAACGTTGCTTACGAAGAACGTATGTTAGCAGTGGCAGAGTTACAGGCATTGCCGCGTGATTCCAGTCCCGTTCGCGGGCGTAATCGCTGTCGGATTACGGGTCGGCCACACGGTTTTTACCGTAAATTTGGTCTGGGGCGTAATAAATTACGCGAAGCCGCCATGCGTGGCGACATTCCAGGTCTGGTTAAAGCCAGCTGGTAACGGTTGCGAAACAGGTTTTAGGGGTAAATTATCATGAGTATGTCAGATCCTATTGCTGATATGCTAACCCGGATTCGAAACGGGCAAGCACGAAATAAAGCATCGGTCAGTATGCCATCTTCTACCAAGAAGTTGGCTGTTGCCGCTGTGTTGAAAGACGAAGGTTATGTCGCCGATTTTTCTGTGGAAAAAGACGGTGTAAAAAGCACATTGAGCATCAGCTTGAAATACTACGATGGCAGGCCTGTCATTGATACCATCAAGCGCGTAAGTCGTCCCGGTCTTCGTATTTTGAAATCGAAGTCTGAGTTGCCGCAAGTGCTCGGTGGTTTGGGTGTTGCCATTATCTCTACTTCTCGCGGCGTGATGAGTGATCGTCAAGCGCGGGCAGAAGGGCATGGCGGCGAAGTCTTGTGCTTTGTGTCTTAAGGTAGCGAACAATGTCCCGAGTTGCTAAACAACCTATACAAATTCCAACTGGTGTTGAAGTTAACATCAGTGGTCAGACCGTCGCGGCCAAAGGCCCCCTCGGTGCTGCTGAAATGGAAGTCCACAATATTGTGGAAATCGCTTCCAATGATGGCATATTGAGCTGCAGCCCAAAAAGTGCGGATAAAAAGTCCAATGCGATGGCAGGTACCATGCGTGCATTAATGCACAACTTGGTGACTGGCGTGAGTAAAGGCTTTGAGAAAAAACTGATTCTGAAAGGCATCGGTTATCGTGCTCAAGCGAAAGGCAGTGTGCTGAATTTGACCTTGGGTTTTTCTCACCCAGTTAATTTTTCTGTGCCAGATGGCATTACTGTCGAGACTCCAAGTCAGACGGAAATCGTGGTGAAGGGTGTCAATAAGCAGGTGGTCGGCCAAGTGGCGGCAAACATCCGCGCGTATCGTCCACCCGAGCCTTACAAAGGCAAAGGTGTTCGTTATATTGACGAGCAGGTTGTCATGAAAGACGCCAAGAAAAAATAGCGTTTAACCTTATACATCGTAGAGTCTCGATATGGATAAAAAATCAAGCAGATTGCGCCGCTCTAAAAAAGCGAGAGCAAAGATAAGTGAGCTTGGCGCTCACCGTCTGAGTGTGCATCGCACACCACGACACATTTATGCACAGGTTATTGCGCCTGACGGTTCGACCGTCTTAGCAGCAGCCTCAACCTTGCAAGCAGATGTTCGTGAAGGCCTCGGGTCTACTGGCAACATTGAAGCAGCGCAAAAAGTGGGTAAAACCGTAGCAGAGAAAACCAAAGCTGCTGGTATTACCAAGGTGGCATTTGATCGCTCCGGGTTTAGATACCACGGTCGTGTGAAGGCTTTGGCAGAAGCAGCACGCGAAAGCGGCTTAGAATTCTGAGGTAAATCAGTATGGCAAATCCAAATTCAAACAGAGACAACAATGACAGCAGCGATGGCATGCTGGAAAAGTTGGTCAGCGTTAATCGTGTGGCAAAAGTGGTTAAGGGTGGTCGTCAATTCGGCTTCACTGCTTTGACCGTGGTTGGTGACGGTAACGGTAAAGTCGGTTTTGGCTACGGCAAAGCACGTGAAGTGCCTGCTGCGATCCAAAAAGCGATGGAAAAAGCGCGTAAAAATATGCGCAGTGTGCCTTTGAACGACGGCACTTTGCAATACGCGATGACTGCGCGTCACGGCGCAGCTCGTGTTTATATGCAACCTGCTTCTGCGGGTACCGGTATCATTGCCGGTGGTGCAATGCGGGCGGTTTTTGAGGCGGTCGGGGTTAGAAACGTACTGGCAAAAATCATCGGTACGCAAAATCCGATTAACGTTGTGCGTGCAACGGTGAGTGGTTTGACAGAAATGTCCTCACCTGAGCAGATTGCTGCCAAACGCGGCAAAACGGTCGAAGAAATTCAGGGTTAATACCATGTCCGATAACAAAATTAAGGTTACCTTGGTGCGCAGCATCAACGGTCGTCTGAAAAAACACAAAGCGTGTGTTGCTGGTTTGGGGTTACGGCGAATGCATCAATGCATTGATGTCAATGATACCCCTGAAAATCGCGGCATGATTCATAAAGTTTCCTACATGCTGAAAGTAGAGGAAGCCTAAGATGCGATTAAATGAAATTAAACCTGCCGTTGGCAGTAAATTTAATGCCAAGCGTGTGGGTCGTGGTATTGGCTCCGGTTATGGAAAAACCTGTGGTCGTGGCCATAAAGGTCAAAAATCACGCTCTGGTGGTTTCCACAAAGTCGGTTTCGAAGGCGGTCAAATGCCTTTGCAACGTCGTCTGCCAAAAGTCGGTTTTAGCTCGCGCAGCGGTCGTTATAAAGCCGAAGTGCGTTTGAATGAACTGCAACTGGTTGACGGTGACGTGATTAACTTGGACAGTTTGAAAGCGGCCAATGTGATTGGCAACCACATCAAACAGGCAAAAGTGATGTTGTCGGGCAGCGTTGATAAGGCGTTTACCTTGCAAGGCATTCAGGCGAGCAAAGGTGCGCGTGAAGCGATTGAAGCGGCTGGCGGAAAAATCGAGGATTAACTCTTGGCTAAGGCATCAGCAGCAAGTGGTGGATTAGGCGCGTTGGGAAAATCCAGCGAATTGCGTCAGCGACTCTTTTTTGTCCTGATTGCGATTGTGATTTTTCGCGTCGGTACACATATTACTATTCCAGGTATTGATCCGCATGTAATGGCTTCGTTGTTTGAACAGCAACGTGGCAGCATTCTGGACATGTTTAATATGTTTTCCGGTGGTGCTTTGGAGCGCATGTCTATTTTTGCGCTGGGCATTATGCCTTACATTTCTGCCTCTATTATTATGCAGTTGATGACCCATGTGTTGCCGTCGCTGGAGCAGTTGCGTAAAGAGGGTGAAAGTGGTCAACGTAAGATCACCACTTATACCCGTTACGGCACTTTGGCTCTGGCCAGTTTCCAATCCATCGGGGTTGCGATTGCGCTACAAGGGCAGCAGGTCGGTGCAGCACCACTGGTGTATAACGGTGGTTTTAGTTTTGTTTTCACTGCTGCGGTGACTTTGGTTACCGGTACCATGTTTTTAATGTGGTTGGGTGAGCAGGTGACAGAACGGGGTATCGGTAACGGTATTTCGACTTTGATTTTTGCTGGTATTGTGGCGGGTCTGCCTTCTGCGGTGGGTGGTACCTTAGAGCTTTCCAGTACCGGTGAGTTGAGCGCAGGCATTGTGATTCTTTTGTTTGCCTTGGCTTTAGCGGTAACCGCTTTTGTAATTTTTGTTGAACGTGGTCAGCGCCGAATTACGGTGAATTACGCCAAACGTCAACAGGGTCGCAAAGTGTATGCAGCGCAGAGCAGTCATCTGCCCTTGAAGATTAATATGGCGGGAGTGATTCCGCCGATTTTTGCTTCCAGTATTATTCTGTTCCCAGCAACGTTGGGGGATTGGGTTGGACGTAATGATGGTATGGAGTGGTTGCAAGACATTGTTGCTGGGATTTCGCCAGGACAACCGTTGTACGTAATGCTTTATGCTGCTGCGATTATATTTTTCTGTTTCTTTTATACCGCTCTGGTCTTTAATTCTAGAGATACGGCGGATAATTTGAAAAAGTCGGGTGCTTTTATTCCAGGCATTCGCCCCGGTGAACAGACCGCTAAGTACATTGATGGGGTTATGACGCGTTTGACGCTGATTGGTGCCACGTACATTACAGCGGTTTGTTTGCTGCCGGAGTTTTTGATTTTATATTGGAATGTACCGTTCTATTTTGGTGGTACTTCGTTGTTGATCATCGTTGTGGTGATCATGGATTTCATGGCCCAGGTGCAATCACATTTGATGACGCATCAATACGATAGTCTGATGAAAAAGGCTAACTTAAAAGGCTATGGTGGCACTGGTTTACGCTGAGTGTTGCTGGCGTAGGAGTTGAAATGAAAGTTCGTGCTTCGGTTAAAAAGATTTGTCGTAATTGTAAAGTGGTTCGCCGTAAAGGTGTTGTGCGTGTGATCTGTAAAGATCCTAGGCATAAACAACGTCAAGGTTAAACTTATTACAATTTTGTGTTGATTTGGAAAGCCTGGTACCGTAAGATGCCGGGTTTTCCGCTGTCTCAGGGAGACTGTTTTATGACCCGCATTGCAGGTATAAACATACCCGTAAATAAGCATGCTTGGGTGGCATTGACCTCTATCTATGGTATTGGTCGTACCCGTGCATACGCTGTTTGTGGTGCAGCTGGCGTCGCTTCTGATCGTAAAATTCGCGATCTGTTAGAAGACGAAGTCGAAAAGCTGCGTATCGAGGTTGGTAAATTTACCGTCGAAGGTGATCTTCGTCGTGAAGTTTCCATGAATATTAAACGCTTGATGGACTTGGGTTCATATCGTGGTATTCGTCATCGTCGAGGCTTGCCTCTGCGTGGACAACGTACCCGTACGAACGCACGCACCCGTAAAGGGCCGCGTAGAGCGATCAAGAAGTAATTCGCATTTGCTAAAGAGTGATTACTAATGGCTAAGGCTGGTACCCGTAAGAAAATTAAAAAGGTCGTGACCGATGGCATCGCCCACGTTCACGCCTCTTTTAACAATACAATCGTCATGATCACCGATCGTCAAGGCAATGCCCTTTCATGGGCAACCGCTGGCGGATCTGGTTTCCGTGGTTCTCGTAAGAGCACCCCCTTTGCAGCCCAGGTAGCTGCAGAGCGCGCAGGCACTGCTGCCCAAGATTATGGCTTGAAAAACCTAGATGTCCGAGTTAAGGGTCCAGGTCCAGGTCGTGATTCCGCAGTACGCTCTTTGCATAATGTCGGGTTCAAGATTAATAGCATCACTGATGTTACCCCGATACCGCATAACGGTTGCCGTCCACCTAAACGACGTCGCGTCTAAGGAGTTTTATTATGGCCAGATATCTTGGACCAACATGTAAACTGAGTCGTCGTGAAGGTACGGATCTTTACCTGAAATCAGGTATCCGTGCACTGGACACTAAGTGTAAATTGGAAAATCTGCCAGGGCCTGCTACTGCTCGTCGTGGTCGTCCTTCTGATTATGCATTGCAGTTGCGTGAAAAACAGAAATTGCGTCGCATGTACGGTGTTCTGGAACGTCAGTTCCGTAACTACTACAAAAAGTCAGCGCAGCAAAAAGGCTCGACCGGTGAAAATCTGTTGCAGTTGCTTGAATGTCGTCTGGATAACGTTGTTTATCGTATGGGCTTCGGTTGCACTCGCTCTGAATCGCGTCAGCTGATCAGCCATAAAGCAATTTTGGTTGATGATGTGATTGTGAACGTGGCCTCTTATCAGGTCTCTGCTTCACAAACGATTACCGTGCGTGAAAAAGCGAAAAAGCAGACTCGTATTGCGGATGCTTTGGAACTGGCGAGTCATCGCGGTATTCCTGAGTGGATCGATATCGATTCGAAAAAAATGGAAGGCGTTTTTAAGTCTGTTCCAGAACGTAGTGATTTGCCAGCCGAGATCAATGAATCTTTGGTGGTGGAACTCTACTCCAAGTAAGGGGACAGTCTGTTGATGTCAGGCAATGTAAATGAATTTTTAAAACCGCGCATCGTTGATGTGTCGGTGATCAGTGATCAGCATGCCAAAGTGACACTGGAGCCGCTGGAACGCGGTTTCGGTCATACTTTGGGTAACGCGCTGCGTCGAATTTTGCTTTCCTCAATGCCCGGTTGTGCGATCACCGAAGCGGTAATTGACGGGGTGTTGCACGAGTACACCACCATTGAAGGGGTGCAGGAAGATGTCATGGACATCTTGCTCAACCTGAAAGGGGTGGCGATTGTGATGCATTCTCGTGATGAAGCAACCTTGACCCTTGAGAAAAAAGGCCCAGGTGTTGTGACTGCCGGTGATATCAAACTGGATCATGACATTGAGATCATCAATCCCGATCATGTGATTGCTCATTTGACCAAAGAGGGTCAGATCAGCATGTCGTTGACGGCGCGCAAAGGTCGCGGCTATGAGCCTGCGACTCAGCGGCGTAAAGAGGATAACGGTGAGTCTCGTTCCATTGGTGCGTTGCAAATTGACGCGACTTTTAGTCCGGTTCATCGAGTGGCGTACAGCGTTGATACAGCGCGGGTTGAGCAACGTACCGATCTGGACAAATTGATCATTGATCTTGAGACCAATGGTACGATTGATCCAGAAGAGTCCATTCGTCGTGCGGCGTCGATCTTACAAGGCCAGCTCTCTGTCTTTGTGGATCTGCAAGCAGACGAACAGGTTCAGCAAGAAGAGAAGGGGGCTGATATTGACCCCATTCTATTGCGTCCTGTGGATGACTTGGAATTGACGGTTCGTTCAGCGAATTGCTTGAAAGCTGAGAACATTTATTACATCGGTGATCTGATTCAGCGCACTGAGGTGGAACTGCTCAAAACCCCCAACTTGGGTAAAAAATCTCTTACCGAGATTAAAGATGTGTTGGCTTCTCATGCGCTTTCCTTAGGGATGCGTTTGGAAAACTGGCCTCCACCTGAGTTGGAAGGTTAACAGCGAAATTAAGTGCCCGATTGCCAAACTGATTTGGTGATGGTTTGGCAACAGTGTAAGGAAGAGAACAATGCGACATCGCAAAAGTGGTAGACAGTTAAACCGTAACAGCAGTCATCGTAAAGCGATGATGCGTAATATGGCCGCTTCATTATTTGAACACGAAGTGATCAAAACCACGCTGCCGAAAGCCAAAGAACTGCGCGGTGTTGCGGAGCCTTTGATTACTTTGGCAAAAGAAGACAGTGTTTCCAAACGTCGTTTGGCTTTTTCCCGTCTGCGCGACAAAGCAGCCGTGGGTAAATTGTTCACTGATCTTGGGCCGCGTTTTAAAGAGCGTCCTGGTGGTTACATCCGTATTCTGAAATGCGGATTCCGTGAAGGTGATAAAGCGCCAATGGCTTACGTTGAGCTGCTTGATCGTCCGGTAACGGGTGAAGTGGTAAGCGATTAGCTTACTGCTTTAAGAGGGCTTGCTCTCTTGATTTAAAAAAGCCCCTTTTGGGGCTTTTTTTTGTGGGTGCGAGAAAGTTTAGATAGAAGAAGTCACCTCTTTTTAGGCTAGGGGATCTAGCCTACAATATTAAATGAATTGCAGTTTTTACATTTCACCAGCACTTTAGTCAGTTGGCCGAGGCGCATGTTTTCCGCCACTGTTACGCCGCAACCTCCGCAGGTGTAGTTGATGTGTCCTTGGCCTTGAATAACAGAGAAGGGTTCCGCCATCGCCAGATTGGGGGCTTTGAGGGTTAAAACCGCTGCGTCGGGGCTTTTGGGAGCAGGGACGACTTTCATGGGTGTGCTGGACAAGGGGGTGTTCCTTTAGAAATATGAATTTATATATGAGGCAATTAGCGCGGCTCTATCGTTTATGAATTCTATTGCACTAGACTCTTCAGTTATTTTTGATGCAGACTTTATATTTATTAAATTTAAATCACAAAATGACTTCCCTTTTTTCTTGGTTGGTGATGTTTATAAAGTATTCTTTTGGAGTTTTGTCTTTTATCGTTTCTCGATTGATTGAGCTGTCGATTCGGATAAAGTTGGAAATAGAATTAAATGAGCATTTTGCAGTGAAATTCTTCACCCTTGATTTTGGGAAAATATGGTGATTGTCCATTTTTTCTATATTTGTATTTTTTATTGGATTTCCATAAAGATCACATGTGAATTTTCCGTCAAATTTTTCTACATACATTATATTCATAATTGCTTTGAATTTTGAACTTGATGGGGTTATCTCTAATATTTGATTTGCAGTTAAATTTGGGTTGCTGCTTGGGCTGGTGTAATCATACTTTGATGATTCATGGTTGTCGGTTATTTGATGTGATATAGAATGCAGTTTTTCTACGGTATCAAGATTTGATTTGCTGAATCCTGATCCGCTGACGGCAAGATACAAAGCATGTTTTTTTATTTCATTTTTGAACTTGTTTGAACTAAAGGATTTTGGATTTGCTATTAATATGGCTAGTGAATACTCTAAAAATGTTATTTGTCCTATTTCAAGTAGGCCCTCAGCTTCCATCCAAGATATTATTTCAAGCATTTTTTCTCCATGCTTGTCCCACATTTCAAACCAAAAATAAGAGTCTTTTCCTAGCATTATTGATTGAAATATGCTTGGTATTGATTTCTTTTTTAATAAATCTGATATTTCAAATATCCTTACAATTTTATCTAACTTGTCAAATCCTCTTTTGTTTTCATCATATTTGAAAAATATATTTGAGCTTGATGTTAGTAGCGTGTTGCCAGATGTGAGGCTCGTTATTTCATTTGTTAAATAATCAGATAGTCCAACTTTATAAGATTCATTTTTTATTTGAAATGATTTGGCATTAATTAAATCAAATAGAGTTAGCTTTTTGCCGGTTGAATTTACTTTTTCAAACACCCTGATTACAATCCCCAATTCTGAGTCGCTGGCTATAACTGTTGCAGGAATGCTATAGCCTCCAACAGATCCTAAGACTGCATTTAAATGGTCTGTATATTTATCAATACTGTCCTCATCTGCATTTTTAAATACGCGAAGGAATTTGCTAACCACGGAGCCGAATCTATTTTCTATTATGTTTTTACCTGAAATGAATCTGTTGTTTTGTCTTGTTGGTTTTTCGCTCCTATCTTTAGATATAGAGAAATTCCTACAAAAAACATCTGTTACTTTTGATGTTGAGCATTTTTCTACTATCCCTTCATCTTTCTCTATATTATCTTCTGGAAATTTCTCTATTAGTATTGCTAAAAGATCAAAGTAGTATTCGTTTTTATTATCAAAGTTTAAAAATATTTTTGATATTGATGTTAGTCTTTGTTGTCCGTCTAGAATATAAAACCTTATTTCATTGTCGTCTTTACTTTTTTCGTGTTTTTCAGGTGGATTTTCCTTTGATAAGCTGTGAGCGCCAACATTTAAAGTCCCATTTTCAGCCATGATTAATAGGCAATACTTCGGACAGTTTTAAACCTGAATAGCCCCATACTCACTCAGCTCATGGTAAACCGCCTCGACTTTTTGACAAGATCTCTCCAAACCTAACTTGTCAAAAAGTATTTTCATCAAATATTGATTGAATTTCTTGCGTCGCCACGAGGCAATCGAAATCACCGAAGGCTCAGGGTTGTTCTTGTCCTTACGGTCTTCCAGCTTCAATAAATTCAGTGCGGTGAACGAGGCATTAATATGAGTTTGAATGGCCTCTGGGCAACGCGCTTGGCAATCCATTAAACCCGTATGTTGCTTAGCTTCACGAAACAAAAATTCAATCTGAAAACGAGCGGTGTAATATTCGACAATCTTTTCTGGAGCCAACTCCGAATCCGTAGAAAACAGCAGAGCCGAACGGACTTTTGTCTTCTGCTCCCATCGCAGCAGCACCACACGGATTTTCCGTTTGAAACAACACGAGTGAACCACGGCGCTGTAAATCGATACCCCCTTATCCATTACGCCACACGCATCAAAACGGGACAGCTCCGTTTGGAAATTGACTTTACCATCGTACGTTTTAGGACGTCCTTTGCCACCGTACTCGCCCTCAAAATACCAGCTTAGGTTGGCATCTGAACGCAGCTTTCCAATCAGGTGTAAGTCATCTGAACAGACCGCATCGACAAACTTCACCTTGCTGTAGTAGGCGTCTGCGGTAA
Source organism: Gammaproteobacteria bacterium (assembly GCA_030949385.1). Lineage (NCBI taxonomy): Bacteria > Pseudomonadati > Pseudomonadota > Gammaproteobacteria > Gammaproteobacteria bacterium. The sequence goes on from JAUZSP010000008.1 coordinate 112,136, forward strand.
GGTAGCGAATGCCTTGCGCTTGAAGATCACAGGCAAGGTCACAAACCTGTTTCGCGTAGCAGTCCACTCGGCTCTCACCCTCTTTCTGTTCCGAGTCCAACGTTTGGCGAGCCTCCAGCGCGTAAGCGGTTCGACTTTGAAGATCAATTCGGCAAACCAACGACAACTCCAACCCCACCATGGCTTGCCCCAAAGCGCCGTTGTAAAACCAACCCAACCCTGCTGTTTTCTGACCACTTTTTTCATAAAGCTGGCATCAATGGCAGCAATTTGATCGTGCTTTTGTGGCAGCTCTTTTTGAAGTAGGCGTCTGTTGAATTGTGCAAAATCAAATGAACGTCGAAACCAACGCGACAGACGTTTTTCATGCAACGAACTGTAACGACTCAAATTACGAAAAGTGGCTTTCCCTTGAAAAACCATCAATGCGGAAAACAGAGCTGAGAGAAAAAGACGTTGTGGTTTTTTAACACTGGACATGGAGAGTAAAACCGATTCTACTATGGATTCCACGGGCGGCCTTCTTTGATTGTCGTTTTTTGAGAACTCTATTTTCTCAGAATCCGTCTGTGGTTCCTATCTTTTTCTCTCTAAAACTGTCCGAAGTATTGAATAGGGATGATATGGGGTATCCTCTTATGAGTGAATCTCCAAGATCTAAGATGTCTTTGGTTTTCCAAACAAAGTCTCTTTGGAATTTTGGTATTAAATAGTTATCTTTCGATATTTTTTTTACAATTTCTTGTAGGCTTATATCTATGTTTTGTATGTTGCTCATTTTAAAAATCCCTATTATTTCATAATGGATAGTGGGGTTTACCCCACCATCTGATTCAACTCAAAGATCGGCAATAAAATCGCCAGCACAATAATCAGCACCGCGATGCCCATAAACAGAATCACCAGTGGCTCAAAGAGGCCGAGGAATATGGCCATTGTGCCTTCCATTTCGCGTTCTTGCTGTTCGGCGGCGCGTTCCAGCATCGCCTCCAGTTGGCCGGAGGATTCACCGCTGGCGATCAGATTGAGCATCATTGGCGGAAAAAGTTTGCTGTTTTCCAGCGCACGGCTGAGGCTGCTGCCCTCGCGTACCTGCAAGGTAGCGGCTTCCACCGCTCGACGCATGGGACGGTTGGTGACCACCGCCGAACTGATTTTTAATGCCTCCAGCACCGGCACGCCACTGGCGGCGAGAATGCTTAATGTGCGGGCAAAACGACCGGTGTTGTGACCTTTGATCAGCTTGGCGATCATCGGCAGTTTCAGCAGCACTTTGTGGAAGCGAAACAGCGCCGCCTCATCACGAATGTGGCGTTTAAACAGCAGTACTCCGGCGGTGATGATGATGGCCACATAGATCCCCCAGCTGCGAATAAAATCACTCACCGCAATCAGGCCGGTGGTCAGGCCAGGCAATTCCTGATCGAGACTGTCAAACACCTGCACCACCTGAGGCACCACATAGGCCAATAGGCCGGTGACGATCAATAGGGCCATCATGACCAAAATAATCGGATAAATCAGCGCCATGCTGACCTTCTGCCGCGTTGCTTGGCGATTCTCGGTGTAATCGGCAAGGCGATCTAAAACGCCATCCAGATGTCCTGACTGCTCACCTGCTGCTACGGTGGCCAAATAAATCTCAGGAAAGACCTTAGGAAATTCAGCAAAACCGTCCGCCAGCGTGTGACCTTCCAGCACTTTAGAGCGTATCGAGAGAATCATGCTTGTGATGCGCTGTTTTTCCGACTGCTGCGCTACTGCGCGCAGAGACTCTTCCAGTGGCAGGCCGGAATTGATCAGGGTCGAGAGCTGACGGGTGACCAGTGCCAGCTCGGCAGGGCTGATGCCTCGTTGCAGAGTAAACAGACTTTTTTGCTCTGTTTTACTGCTTTTACCGCCCCCGCTGGACTCTTTGACCTCCAGTGGCGTAAGGCCTTTTTCACGCAACTGCTGGCGAATTTGGCGTGGGTTGTCACCTTCTAAAACGCCCTTTTCTTCTCGCCCTTTGGCATTTAAGGCGATGTAATCAAATGCGGCCATGATTGTTTATCCTTCGTGGGTGACGCGCATCAACTCTTCGACTGAGGTTTTTCCAGCCAGCACCAAGCGGCGACCGTCGTCTCGAATGCCGGGGCTGCTTTTACGTGCGTGGCGTTCCATCTCCTGCTCGTTGGCACCGTCGTGGATCATGCGGCGCAAGGTGTCGTCGAGGGTGATTAACTCGTAGATGCCGTTACGACCGATATAACCGCTGTGGTTGCACTCGGGGCAGCCCGGGGCGCTGTAGACCATCGGTAGCGTTTCATCGGGATGCAGCCCCAGCGCGGTGAACTCTGCGCCTTTGAGGGCGTGAGGCTGCTTGCAGTGGGGGCAGAGCATTCGCACCAGACGCTGGGCGACCACACCGACCAAACTGGAGGAGAGCAGAAAGGGCTCCACTCCCATGTCACGCAGGCGGGTGACTGCGCCGATGGCGCTGTTGGTGTGCAAAGTGGAGAGCACCAGATGGCCGGTTAAGCTGGCTTGCACCGCAATTTCGGCGGTCTCCAGATCACGGATTTCACCCACCATAACGATGTCGGGATCTTGGCGTAAAATGGCGCGCAGGCCACGAGCAAAGGTCAGCTCCACTTTGGCGTTGACTTGCGTTTGGCCGATGCCATCCAGATAGTATTCGATGGGATCTTCGACGGTCAAAATGGTGCGACTGGCATCGTTGAGGCGAGTTAAGGAGGCGTACAACGTGGTGGTTTTACCCGAACCCGTCGGGCCGGTAACCAGCAAAATGCCGTGGGGCAGATGAATCTGACGGTCGAGCAGATCACGGGTGGCTTTTTCCATCCCCAGATGCTCCAGATCAAGCCGTCCCGCTTGTTTGTCCAGCAGGCGCATTACGACTCGCTCACCGTGACCGCCTGGCAGAGTGGAGACGCGCACATCCACAGGCCGACCGGCGACTCGCAGCGAGATGCGACCGTCTTGCGGCAGGCGTTTTTCGGCGATGTCGAGTTTGGCCATGACCTTGATGCGTGAAATCAGCAGCGGAGCCAGATGGCGCGGTGGGTCGAGCATGTGTTGCATGACACCGTCGATGCGAAAACGCACTGCGAGGCGTTTTTCAAAGGGTTCGATGTGAATGTCAGAGGCATTTTTGCGTATCGATTCGCTCAAAATGGCGTTGATCAAGCGAATGATGGGTGCGTCGTCGGCGGACTCCATTAGATCTTCCGGCTCGGGCAGGGAGTCGGCCAGATGCGCCAGATCAACGCCGTCGAGATCGTCCATCATCTCCATCGCTTCGCCTGAGCCGCCTTCGTAACGTTGAGTCAGCAGGCGCTCAAATTCGTCGTTATTGACCGCACGAGGTTGAATGGCTCGGCCTGCTTTGCGGCGCAGCTCCAGCAGCGAGAGTGGGTTTAACTTCTCGCGGTGAATGACTTTGACAACGTTCTCTTCGCTGGCTTCGATCAGTACACCGTGCCGCTTGGCAAAGCTGTAGGGCAGATGCAGCGGTTCTACGGTTTCGTCGTTGGGATTCTCTTCACTCATGGGGCGATGGCGCTGTTGCGTTTTGGAGTGAAACTCAACTCCAGCTCCGGCAGCAGAGGCACGTCAGAGGACATCAGGCTGTCACCCTCTTCACGCGCTTGCAACTGCTGGGCGCGTAAAAAGCTGTATTTACGGCTGGTGTGGTGATTTTCGGTGGCCGCATCACGCAAAATGGTGGGGTGAATAAAGACCATTAGGTTCTGTTTCACCGTGGCGGTTTTGCGGTACTGAAACAGACGACCGAGCAGCGGAATGTCGCCCAGCAGCGGCACTTTTTCATTGGTGTCCCGCAGGGTGTCACTGATCAGACCACCTAAAACGATGGTTTGACCGTCTTCTACCATGACGGTGGTTTTGATCGAACGTTTGGTGGTGGTGATGTCGGTGCTCGATTGCGAGGAGCTCTTGACGTTGGAGATCTCTTGGTCGATCTCCATTTTGATTGTGTTGCCTTCGTTGATTTGCGGTTTGACCCTGAGGGTCAGGCCGATGTCTTGGCGCTCGATGGTCTGGAAGGGGTTGGTGGTACCCGCTGTGGCTCCAGCGGCACTGGTGTATTGGCCGGTGACAAAGGGCACGTTTTCACCGACGATGATCTCCGCTTCTTGGTTATCGAGGGTGACTAAACTGGGAGTGGAGAGAATGTTGTTGTTGGCATCGGAGGCCAGTGCGCGCACCAGACCGACAAAATCGAGCACCGAACCGGTGGCGCTGCCAAAGCCGAAGGTCAGACCGGCCAAGCCAACAGCAGAGGTGCCGCCGCTGGCAACCAATCCGGTGAGGCTGCTGTCACCACCGAAATTGGTGAAACCCAAGGGCTGATTGTTGTTGCTGTTGCCGCCCGCCAGTTGAATCCCCAGCTCGCGGTTTTTGTCTTCGGATATTTCGGTGATGATCGCTTCGATCAAGACCTGAGCGCGACGGATGTCCAGTTGTCGAATCACCCCTTGCAGGCTGCGCATTTCGTTGGGCGCGGCGGTGATGATCAGCGAGTTGGTGTGTTCATCGGCCTGAATGTCGATGTCGCTGCGTCCATTGCTGGCCGTTGTTTTGCCTTTGACGGCGCTGCTAGCGGTGCGTGCTTGACCGGCGCTGACCCCTTTGAGAATGGCGGCCAGATCTTTGGCATTGGCGTAACGCAGGTAGATGACGCGGGTATTGCCTTCGCTTTCCAGTGGGGTGTCTAGGTGGGCAATCAGCCCCCGAATGCGCAGACGGTTGGCTTTGTCACCACTGATCAAAACGCTGTTGGTGCGTTCGTCGGCGGCCAGCCGAGCGTGGCCTTTTCTTTGAATGCCGCCTTTGTTGGCGCTTTGTTGTAGGGTGCCAAGGATGCGCACCACTTCGGAGGCCGAGGCGTGTTGCAGGTGAATCAGTTCCACCTCTTCGTTGTCAGGGCGGTCGATGCGTTTGATGATCTGGGTCAGGCGATTGATGTTGCCTGCACGGTCGGTGATGATGAGCATATTGGTGGAAGGATAAGCGGCCAAGTGGCCTTGTTGCGGTACCAGTGGGCGTAGAATCGGTACCAGTTGGGCAGCGGGTACGTTTTCCAGTGCGATTACTTGAGTGACCAGCTCGTCACCGCCCATGCCACGGTGAAGCTGTGGAACAGGGCCTTGTTTGGCGTTGGTCTCGGGGACGATTTTAATCACCTTGCCGGAGCGCACCGCCGCGTAGCCGTGGACTTGCAGCACCGAAAGGAACACTTTATAGAGTTCATCGCCGTCCATGTCGTGAGAGGAGATCACGGTGACTTTGGCTTTGACCCGAGGGTCAACGACAAAATTTTTGCCCGTCACTTTGGAGACCGTGGCGATCAAAGAATGGATGTCGGTGTTTTTCAGGTTGAGTTTAAAGCTGCCAGCCCAGCTGGGGGCGATAAACAGACTGGACAGGAGTGCGATTAGCACGGCGTTTACCCAAGTGTGCGGGTTTTTAAAGGGGGTCTTGTTACTCATGCTAATGCAAACGTATCCTGTGGTTTTCGGTGTTTACTCTAAGGAGATGGAGACGGGGGTTTCGATACCGCCACGCTGCACCATTAGATCGATGTTTTTGGCCTTCATTAAACCTCTGAGTACTTTGAGGCCGTTTTTGGGGCTGTTCAGCGAGACACCGTTGACTCGGGTGATGATGTCTTGCGGCATCAGACCGTATTGTTCCAGTGTGCCGGTGTCTTGTTTGGGTTTGAGTCGATAGCCGATCAGCTTGCCGCCTCGACGCACCGGTTGGGTACTGACCATTTGTGCGAGTACCCGAGGGTTGGCGACAATCTGGTCGCGCAGCTGTTTAGCTGATTGGGATTCCTGTAAGATGCGGCTCGCTTGGGCGGGTCTGTTGGGGCGTTGGAACTGAATGTTCGCGCCTTTTTCTGGCAGCTTGAGGGTCTCCAGCCGATTACCGCGTTGTAAAATAATACGGTCGCTGTAAACCTCTTTCAGCTTGGCGTTGCCAGGCAAAGTGTCGCCAACGGCAAAAACCTGCTCATCGCGACCATTTTGACTGATAATGGCCATGGCGAACTCCTGTGGTTCAAAGGCCAACACGCCCTTGAGGGTGATGTTGAGGCGTGTTTCTGGGGCGCTTTGTGGTGCCGCTCGATTATTGCTGCCGGTTTTTGCCGAGCTGCCAAACAGATTATAAGGGGTGATTTGGCTGGCGGGGTTTGTCTTGGTTTGTGGACGAAGATTGAGATTGCCGCTGGTTTTGTCACTGCTGAGATGGGTTTCAGCGGTGGGGAAAAATTGCCAGCTCAGCTGAGCTGCATTGACGCCCAATAACACGGTAAAAATCAGTGTGGCCACCAAGGGTAAACGGTTTAATAAGGCGCTTTGCAGCTGCGCAAGATTCATGGGATGGCGACCGTATAAGAATAAGGGAGCAAATTTTTCATGGGGGAATGATAGCAAAAAACGGCCACATCAGCGGTGATTGTGCTGTTGGCCGTTTTAATGCGCTTTACACCATGTCTTTCAGACCTTTGAGCGGAGTCACTTTGACCACTTTACGTGCCGGTTTGGCTTTGAACATCATCTCTTCACCGTTAAAAGGGTTGATGCCTTTGCGGGCTTTGGTGGCGGGTTTTTTCACCACTTTGATCTTTAACGCCAGGCATATTGAAATAACCGGCGGCACGCGGGCGCAGATTTTTTTCAATCAGTCCGTTGAGTGAGTCGAATACCGCCTGTACATCTTGGCGTGGCATATTAATCTCTTCGGCGATGTGAGCTAAGATCTGGGTTTTGGTGGGGGGGCGTTTTACTGCTGCAGGTGCGGCTTTTTTGGTGGCGCTTTTTTTCGCAACTTTCTTTTTTTACAGCCATGTTGTGCATCTCCTTGACGCTCTTGCTGGGGTTATGGATGAGTTCCATTGGGGGCGAACGATAGCATACATAATGTATTTTGGCAGAGTGGCGCGTAGGTCTCATTTTGAAATGTTGTTTGGAAAATAAGGTTTTTTTCTATGCTGGTAGAGAGTGGATATTTAGCGGCTTTTTTGGTGGGGTTGCTGGGTGGTGTGCATTGCGTTGGCATGTGCGGGGGCATTGTGGCGGCCTTGAGTTTTGGTTTGCCAGAACAGACGGGGCGCGCATCGTGGCCGTTGTTGTTGGGGTATAACCTCGGTCGCATTGCCAGTTACAGCGTGGCTGGGGCGATGATGGGCGGAGTGGGTCTGTTGGCGGTGCAGCTCAGTGATCTGCATCAGGTGCAATTGGTTTTGCAGTTGCTGGCGGCTTTGATGATGATTGTTTTGGGGCTGTATTTGGCCGGTTGGTGGTTTGGTTTAAATCGTTTGGAGCGCTTGGGGGTTAAAGTGTGGGCGTTGATGGAGCCGTTGGGGCGGCGGTTTTTGCCAGTCAAGACCCCGCAGCGTGCGTTGCTGCTGGGCAGCATTTGGGGCTGGTTGCCCTGTGGCATGGTCTACAGCGTGTTGATTTGGGCGTTGGCGACGGGTGAGCCGCTAAAGGGGGCGTTGCTGTTGCTCAGCTTTGGTTTGGGAACCTTGCCTAATCTGTTGGCGATGGGGCTGTTTGCTCATCGTCTGCGGCGCTGGGTGCAGAACCCTTGGTCTCGTCGGGCGGCGGGGGGGCTGGTGATGGCGTTTGGTTTTTTGGGTGTGTGGCGTGCGTTTGCATTTTTTTGAGGGCGGTGCTGTGTAAAATACAATTATCCCCAAAAAGCCTACGGTTGCACCGAGATAAAACTCACCTATACTGCGTCTTTTGTTTTATTGATTTTTAAGGAATTGCATTATGTCCATCACTTCGTTTCGTCCGCCTGTTCGTACCTTAATGGGGCCTGGCCCTTCCGATGTTCATCCGCGTATTTTGGAAGCGATGAGTCGTCCTACCATCGGCCATCTTGATCCTATGTTTGTGGGCATGATGGATGAGGTTAAATCTCTGCTGCAATACGCTTTTCAGACCTCGAATGAATTGACCATTCCTGTTTCCGCTCCTGGTTCTGCGGGTATGGAAACCTGTTTTATCAACTTGGTAGAGCCTGGCGACAAGGTGATTATCTGCCAGAACGGTGTGTTTGGGATGCGCATGAAAGAGAACGTCGAACGCTGCGGCGGTGAGGCGGTGATGGTGCTGGACGACTGGGGCACGGCGATCAGTGCCGATAAATTAGAAGCGGCTTTGAAAGCCAACCCTGATGCGAAAGTGGTGGCCTTTGTTCATGCGGAAACCTCTACCGGTGCCAGCAGTGATGCCGAAACTCTGTGTCGTCTGGCGCACGAACACGACTGCTTGACCATTGTGGATGCGGTGACTTCTCTGGGCGGCTCACCGTTGAAAGTGGATGAGTGGGGCATTGATGCGATTTACTCCGGCACGCAAAAGTGCCTCTCTTGCACTCCTGGTCTGTCACCGGTGAGTTTCAGCCCGAAAGCCATTGAGACCATCAAAGGCCGCAAAACCAAAGTGCAAAGTTGGTTTTTGGATTTGAATTTGGTCATGGGTTATTGGGGTGAAGGGGCGAAACGCGCTTATCATCACACCGCGCCGATCAATTCTCTTTACGCTTTACATGAGTCTTTGGTGATGTTGCAAGACGAAGGTTTAGAAGCCTCTTGGGCGCGACACGCTAAAATTCACGCTGCGCTGCGCGACGGTCTGGAAGCGATGGGCATCGGTTTCTTGGTCAACAAAGAAGATCGTTTGCCTCAATTGAATTCGGTTTGGATTCCTGAGGGCATTGATGAAGCGGCGGTTCGGGCGCGTCTGCTGAACGAATTCAATTTGGAAATCGGTGCCGGTCTGGGTGAGTTTGCGGGTAAAGTGTGGCGCATCGGTTTGATGGGGCATTCGGCGCGTGCTGAAAACGTTTTCCTCTGCTTGGGTGCTTTGGAAGCGGTGTTGTCAGCAGCGGGCGCTAAGATTAAAACTGGGGCAGCTTTGGCGGCAGCGCAAGCGGTTCTCTCTGCTTAAAAAAAACCGGATTTTTCAGCGGTTCTTCAGCGCTCTGAGTGTAAACTCAGGGCGTTTTTGGGTTTTGGCAGGACAATTTTGTGAGGGAGCGGGTGATGCAAAAAGCAGATCTGAAGTGGTTTCAAGTGTGGTTGTGGGTGGGCTTTGCACTGATTGCCATGATCATTGGCCTTTCGCTGACCTCTAAACCGATTCAGATCGGTTTTCATATGGGGGATAAAGTAGCGCACGGTGTGGGTTATGCGGTGGTGATGGGCTGGTTTTTACAGCTTTACACGGGCAAGGGCGTGCGTCTGCTGCTGGCGTTGCTGTTTATTGCCATGGGCGCGTCATTGGAGTTTTTGCAGGGTCTGAACCCAATGCGTTATTTTGATTGGTGGGATATGTTGGCCAATGCCGTGGGGGTTATTTTGGCTTGGTTGAGTGGTTTTACGGTTTTGGGTCAGTTGCTGCTGCGTTTTGAACGCTGGTGGATTAAAACGTGAGCCGGTTGTAAATAATATCGTTGTTGTTTGTTCTGCTTGTGATCTGCCTTTTTTAGAATTGGACTATTTTTTGCCTTGCTTGTCTTCTCCTCGGCACTTGATGCGTTAGCCAATTTTAAGGAAGATCGAATGAAAGCTGTGTTTGCAATCTTATTTTTTGTGGTGAGTGTGTTGCAGTCTGCATGGGCTGATGATTTTGCTTACGATGAAATAAAATATATTCCCTCGTATGAAAATGACATTGTTTTGTACGAGGGTGCGATTTCGCCCTCCGTCGATGAAGAGGCGGTTTCATTCAATGGAGAGCCGGGTGTTGTTTCCGCAGTCTTTACCCCAGGTTTTGGTACTCAAAATCAGGTTATGGGTGTGAGCAATCAGTTTTCCAGCGCAATAAAAACCGTGTTTTTTAATACAGAATTGGATGGCATGGTGGGAAAAGAGATCAAGCACTGCTGGTATTACAATGGAAAAATGGTCTCAGAAGAGACGTTTGTCGTAGACAATGAACAGTTTTATGCCATCTCCAGAAAAAATATGTTGCCTGATAATATCGGTGAGTGGCGTGTTGAAGTACGCCAGAAAGACACTTTATTAGAAGAAAAAACTTTTACCTACTTGGCTGGAATTTGACTCTGTACGCTGAAGGCTCTCCCAGCTTTTTGTAAATGTATCTTGATTGTTACTCTTAAGGTTCCCTTCATCTTTTTTGAATAGACTGTGGGCATTGATACTTTAATGACTTTCAGGGATGAGTGCGATGAACAAGAGTGTGCGTGTTTCTATTTTGGCGTTGGCAATGGGGTTCTCTCAATTTATATGGGCTGATGGTTTTGGTGAAGAAGGAATGAGTAATGTTGATGCCTATGAAGGTAAGTCAGTCGTTGCTCAAAATACCACTGAAGAGGTGGGGATTGTTTCAGCCGTCTTTACTCCAGGTGTTGATGCTGATGGTCAAGCAATGGGGGTGAGTGAGCGTTTTTTTTCTTCGGTAAAAATAGTTTTTTTTGATACTGAATTGGACGGTATGGAAGGTAAAGAGATCAGCCACCGTTGGTTTTATAAGGAAAAATTAATTTTTGAGGCGGGTTTTGTCGTAGATAAAAGTAAATTTAATGCGGTGTCCAAGAGGCATATGGATTCGAGTAAATTAGGTGAGTGGCGCGTTGAAGTGCGTCAAGCAGAGACGCTGCTAGAAGAAAAAACCTTTGTTTATTTGGCGGCCATCTGAGGTCTTTACGGTAAAATGTCGATGGGGGTGTTCTCCCCCACCATTTTCCAGATCTCTTCTATTTCTGCATTTTTTACCGCGATGCAGCCCTCTGTCCAATCTTTGCGTTGAACCAGTTTTGCCGCCCAGCCTTGTTCGTTCGGTTGGCCGTGGATCATAATATTACTGCCTGCGGAAACGCCGCGTTGTTTTGCTCTGCGAGTGTCTTCTTCGTTAGGATAGGAGACGTGCAGTGAGAGATGGTAGAGACTCTCTGGGTTGCGCCAATCCAAAATATAATGCCCCTCTGGGGTGCGATTGTCGCCCTCTTGCTGTTTATGACCTTTGGGATTGCCACCTAAGCCTACGTTGTATTCTTTGAGTATTTTGCCCTCTTTCATTAAATAGAGTTTACGACTCGCTTTTTTTAAAATAACCCAATCGGCCATAACCTCAGCAGGTGAAAGATCAAGCGTGGCTAATGTGTCTGCTTTTGCGGCGAATAAGCGCGAGCTAAAACCGAACACCATGATGACAGACACAATAATCAGTATTGTTTTTAACACCGTTAAGTTGGCTCCGTGCAGAGTTGTTGGCGCAATGCGCTGAGGCGTTTACGCCGTAAGCCATCGGCAATTTGAGCGCCTTTGAGACCGTTGGCAATCAGCTCCTTTACCGAGACGGTTTTAATAATATCCAGAGCCTGTTGAAAGTAATCGCTTTGTGGGTAGGCTTGTTGCTCAAAGCCGGTTCGGCCTCGGGCATCTGCTTTACATGCGTGTAAAAAGTCTTGCAAGCGGTCTGGCTTACGCAGTCCATCCAGCGCCATCAGGGTATCGAGCAAGGTGGTTTTTTTTAGCTCAAACGCACGATGGCAGTGGGTGTGGTAGCGAGCGGTGAGAATAGCCAGATCTTGGTAATCACGAGGCACACGCAGTCGTTGGCAGAGGGCTTGAATCAGCGGCACGCCGCGCTCTTCATGGCCGTGATGCCGTGGCCACAGATCCTTGGGGGTGTTGCCTTTGCCAAGGTCGTGGCAGAGGGCGGCAAAGCGGCTTTCGCCGGAGGCAGTCAGGAGCGCGGCTTGTTCGAGCACCAGCAGAGTGTGGATGCCGGTGTCGATTTCGGGGTGGTGTTTTTCCGGTTGTGGCACGCCAAACAGTTGATCCAGTTCGGGCAGCAAAATCTTTAGTGCCCCGCATTGGCGCAGCACCTCAAAAAAGCGCTGAGGTGCTGGTTCGGTTAGGGCGCGGCTCATCTCTTTCCAGACCCGTTCTGCCACCAGTGCATCAACTTCACCCTCAGTCACCATCTGCTTCATCAGGGTCAGGGTCTCAGGGGCAATGGTGAAGCCGTAAGTGGCGTAACGAGCCGAAAAACGGGCAATGCGCAGAATGCGTACCGGATCTTCAGCAAAGGCGGGTGAGACGTGGCGCAAGATGCGCTGTTGCAGGTCAGCCAGACCGCCGTAAGGGTCGATCAACTCGCCCTTGTCATCTTCGGCGATGGCGTTGACGGTCAGATCACGGCGCAACAGATCCTCTTCGAGAGCTGACACTGGCGGCGGCGTAACACTGAAAGCCGTCGTAACCTCGGCCTGTTTTGCGCTCGGTGCGCGCCAAGGCGTACTCTTCATGGGTTTTTGGGTGTAGGAAAACAGGGAAATCTTTGCCGACAGGACGAAAGCCCTGTTGCTGCATTTCGGCGGGGCTGGAACCCACCACCAGCCAGTCGCGCTCCAGCACCTTGCGGCCTAAAAGACGATCTCGAACTGCGCCACCCACCAGATAGATTTTCATCCGCTTATGCTACCTCTTTTGCGGTGTTTTGTGGGATTTTAAGCGATGCCCAGCTCTTTGATTTTGCGGGTCAAGGTGTTGCGTCCCCAGCCGAGCAGTTGCGCTGCTTCTTGGCGGTGACCGTGGGTTTTTTTTCAGGGTTGTTTCGATCAGAATGCGCTCAACGATGGGCAGCGTTTGCGAGAGCAGATCAACACCGCCTTGGTTGAGACTCTTTTCCGCCCACTGTTGCAGTGCGTGTTGCCAATGTTCATGCGTTGTGTCGTTTTCCTGTGGCGCTGTTTCTTGTTGCAGTTCATTGGGCAGATCTTGTAGGTGAATTTCGTTGCCGGTTGCCATTACGGTGAGCCAGCGGCACATGTTTTCCAGTTGACGTACATTGCCAGGCCAAGCTTGTTGAGAGAGAAACTGTTCTACTTCGGGCAACGGGATTTTGGCATCCACTTTCAGTTCGAGAGCGGCGCTGTTGAGAAAGTGGTTCAGTAAGAGTGGAATGTCTTCACGCCGTTCACGCAGGGCAGGGCTATGAATACGGATCACATTTAGGCGGTGAAACAGATCTTCTCGAAAACGCCCTTCTTTGACCAAGCTCTCCAAATTTTGATGGGTGGCGGCAACAATGCGCACATCCACCTTGATCGCTTTGTGACCCCCAATCCGATAAAACCGCGCATCGGAGAGTACCCGCAGCAGGCGGGTCTGTAATTCGGCGGGCATGTCGCCAATTTCATCCAGAAACAGGGTGCCGCCGTTGGCTTGTTCAAAACGCCCCAAACGCAGTTGCTGTGCGCCAGTAAACGCGCCTTTTTCGTGGCCAAAGAGTTCTGATTCGAGTAGGTCATGAGGAATGGCGGCCATGTTTAGGGCGATAAAAGGTTGGGTTGCACGGGGGCTGTGACGGTGCAGAGCGTGAGCGATGAGTTCTTTGCCGCTGCCCGATTCACCGTTAATTAAAACGGTGATGTTGGAGCGTGAGAGACGGCCAATGGCTCGAAAGACCTCTTGCATGGCGGGAGCAACTCCAATGATGCCGCTGGGATGCACATCCTCTGTTGTTGCTGTTTTGTCGTGGCTCTGGTTGGCTTTGCATGCGCGTTGAGCGACGGTGACTACTTCGTCAATGTCAAAGGGTTTGGGTAGGTACTCAAATGCACCGCCTTCGTAGGAAGAGACGGCGCTGTCCAGATCGGAGTGGGCGGTCATGATGATAACGGGGGTGTCGGGTTGCTCTCTTTTCATGTAGTCGAGAAAGCTAAGGCCATCCATGCCGGGCATTCGAATGTCGCTAATAATGGCCTTAGGGCTGCTGTCGGGCAGTGCTTTTAGAGCTTGGTCGGCACTGATAAAACTGCGTACGTCCATGTCTGCTTGTTGTAGCGCGCGTTCCAAAACCCAGCGAATGGAAGGGTCGTCATCAATAATCCAGATTAGTTCGTTACTCATGCTCTGTCTCCAAGGGCAGTAGAATGCTGAATACGGTGTTGCCAGGTTGGCTGTGGCACTCGATTAAACCGTGGTGCAGATTGACCAGTGATTGAGCTATGGAGAGGCCTAAACCGCTGCCATCGGAGCGGCCAGTGATCATGGGGTAAAAAATATTGGGCAGCATCTTTTCTGGCACACCGGGGCCGTCATCACGGATTTGCACCTGTACTACCAATCGATGGCAGGCTTGACCGATGGTGAAACGGCGCAAGGTGCGGGTGGTGATGCTGATATTGCCCGTTTCTCTGCCAATGGCCTGCATGGCGTTATTGCCAATGTTGAGCAGCGCTTGGATGAGTCGGTCTCGATCGGCCAGCAGGGGGGGGATGCTGGGGTCGTAGTCGGTTTTGATCTGAATTTTGGGGTACTGTTCATGATCGGCTTGCATCAACTGGCGTACCCGTTCTGTAATTTCATGGATATTGATGGTTTCCATGTTGGGGCGTTTGTGTGGTCCCAACATGCGATCCATCAGGTTTTGCAGTCGATCCGCTTCACCAATGATGATTTGGGTGTATTCGCGCAGTTCGCGGCTGGGCAGTTCACGTTCTAAAAGTTGCGCTGCACCGCGTAGGCCACCAAGAGGGTTTTTGATTTCGTGAGCCAAACCGCGCACTAAGATGGCGCTGGCCTGTTGCTGAGCCAGCAGAGTCTCTTCATTGGCGATGCGAATTTGCAGATCAATACGAGACAGCTCCATCAGCAGATAGGTGAGGCCATTGTCGGCTCGGTACGGGGTGGCGGTGTAGTTGATCGTTGCTTTGCGGCCATTGCCGAGTTGAATGGAAACACTGCGGTCGGTGTAGGGATGATCGCTTTTCAGAGCCGCTTGCAGGCGTTGTATCAGCGTATCCGGAGTGCTAATGAGGTGCTGTAGTGGTTGGCCGACGGCTTTGCGTTCGCTAATAAAGAAGAGATTTTCAGCTGCGGGGTTGAGGCAGGCGACTTCCAGCTCTTCATTTAGTACCAGCACAGCGGTGGCAATGTTGTCGAGCATGGTCTCTGGGTCGCAGAGCTGATTGGTACTGTAATCGTTCATGATTGGAGTCAGAGCAAAAATTAAACCAGATGATTTTTTTAAGCTAAAAATAAGTTTATTATGTTTTAAAACATGGTGTTATATGTCTTTAGTGCGCTGGGGATTGGCTGTTATGGATTGTTGATAGGCACAGTTATAGCACGTTTGCACTAATGAGGTGCGTTAGAAAAGTTTGGAATGACGCTGTAGATGAAGGGTGTGCGCTGGGCTGCTTATAAGGATGTGTTGATCGGCATCAATCACTTGGGCGCTGAGACTGTGTTGGCCACGGGAGACATTTGGCACGGCGGTGATCAGTGAGTGGCTAAGTTTGACCTCTTTGCCATCAAGCAAAATTCGAATTTGATGCTGCGTTTGCAGTTTGGGTTCGAGTTGCAGGATCAGGCTGATTTCGCCGTTATTGCTGCGCAGGGTGCTGTCATTTTTTGGGCTGAGAATCTGTAGGCTTTGGTAGTTTTTGTTTTGGCTGCTGGTGTCTGTTTTGTCTGTTTTGTCTGCTTCGTTTGGCGTTTTGCTGTTGATGCTTTGCATGATGTTTTGGCTTGGCAGCAGCAGGGGTTTATCGGTTTTCAGGCTCGGTCGGTCGCTGTAGGTGACTTGGCCATTGGCATCAATGGATTTATACAGAGCCGCTTGGCCGTTGAAGCTGAGCAGCAAGAGCAGCAGAGTGAGATGAGTTTTCATGAGCTTAGAATAAACGCTGTTTTTTGGAATCGCAAACAAAAAAACGCCCCCCGAGGGCGGCGTTTTTAATCCAGCACAACCGAAAAGGTTAGACGCTGTAGTACATATCAAATTCCACTGGGTGGGTGGACATGCGCAGGCGTTGTACTTCTTCGTTTTTCAGTGCGATGTAAGCGTCGATCATGTCGTCGGTGAAAACACCACCGGCGGTGAGGAAGTCACGGTCTTCGTTCAGAGCAGCCAGAGCTTCATCAAAGGAGAGCGCCACCTGAGAGAGTTTGGCTTCTTCTTCAGCGGAGAGGTCATAGAGATCCACGTCGGTGGCATCACCAGGATGGATTTTGTTTTTGATCCCATCAAGGCCGGCCATCAGCATGGCAGAGAAAGCCAAGTAAGGGTTGGCGGTGGAGTCAGGGTAACGCACTTCAACGCGACGGCCTTTGGGGCTGACGGAGTAAGGAATGCGGATGGAACCGGAGCGGTTGCAGGCCGAGTAGGTCAGCAACACAGGCGCTTCGAAACCAGGTACCAGACGTTTGTAGGAGTTGGTTGACGCGTTAGCAAAGGCGTTCAGTGCGCGTGAATGTTTAATGATGCCGCCGATGTAGTACAACGCGGTTTCAGACAATTTGCCATACAGGTCGCCAGCAAAGAGGTTTTCGCCGTCTTTGGAGAGTGACATATTGATGTGCATGCCGTTGCCGTTGTCACCAACAATCGGTTTGGGCATAAAGGTTGAGGTTTTACCGTAAGCGTGAGAGACGTTGTGTACCACGTATTTGAGGATTTGCACTTCGTCGGCTTTTTTCACCAAGGTGTTGAAAGCGACACCGATTTCACATTGACCGGCTGTGGCCACTTCGTGGTGATGCACTTCCACTTTCAGACCCATTTCGTCGAGGGTGTCGCACATCGCGCCCCGCAGGTCGTGCAGGGAATCAACGGGAGGCACGGGGAAATAACCGCCTTTCACCCCTGGGCGATGGCCCATGTTACCGTCTTCGTATTTTTTCGCGGTGTTCCAGCTGGCTTCGTCGGAATCAATTTTGCAAAAACTGCCACTCAGATCGCTGCCCCAACGCACGTCGTCAAAGACGAAAAATTCATTTTCAGGACCGAAATAAGCGGTGTCGGCGATGCCGGTTTCGATCAGGTAGGCTTCAGCGCGTTTTGCCAGTGAACGAGGGTCGCGTTCGTAGCCTTCGTGAGTGGCAGGCTCGACGATGTTGCAGCGCAGGTTCATGGTGGGCTCGTCGGTGAAAGGATCCATGACGGCAGTGGCGAGGTCGGGCATCAGAATCATGTCGGATTCGTTGATTTTTTTCCAACCGGCGATGGAAGAACCATCAAACATCTGGCCGTTTGCTAAGCTGTCTTCATCAATGCAGTGAGTGGGCACAGTGACGTGCTGCTCTTTGCCGTGGGTATCGGTAAAACGAAAATCGACGAATTTAACGCCATCTTGTTCAATTTGTTTCAAGATCTCACTTGCAGACATGGAGTACTCCTTAAAGGGAAGAAAGTGTGCGGCTGAGCCTGAGTCACGGGGAGAGCCGATTTTCAGGTTTCAGCAATTAATGTACCAATAAAAAAACAATTTTAAAATCAGGGTGTTGGCTTCATCTTGAAGGGCTAATGCACTACCTTGTTTCATGGGTGGTGCAATTTTGCACTAATTTGATGCAAGCTGTTGGAAGATTTCCACAGCGCCAACGCTCATTACTTTCTGAGCAGCCTGCTTTATAGCCTCAATCTCAGGTGGATTG
This sequence comes from Gammaproteobacteria bacterium, assembly GCA_030949385.1. NCBI lineage: Bacteria > Pseudomonadati > Pseudomonadota > Gammaproteobacteria > Gammaproteobacteria bacterium. The sequence continues at coordinate 129,591 of JAUZSP010000008.1, forward strand.
CAACTCTCAAGTGCAGAAAGAACGATCTCTAAATGGATCTGACCGTGCAGATAATGCAGTCGAATGTGCTTGATCTGCTGCGCGGTAGGCACGGCATCAAAGTGCGGTTGCAGCTCGGCCAATAAGTCAGAGCGCAGCGGCAGATGAGCGGAACTGGGTTCGATTTCGTCGTCTTCGGGATCAATGTGTACCACCACATCACTCAACTCTTCCACCTCTGCGATCAGGCGCAAACGCACTTCGTCGCTGATGCGGTGGCCTTCGGAAACACTCAGCTTGGACTCCACTTGGATGTGAACGTCGGCCAGAGCGTTGGCGGCCATGCGCCGCGTGCGCAGCATGTGCAGACTTTGCACCCCATCAACTTGGGTGATCAGCGTGCGAATTTGATCTAAGGTTTCCGGTTCCAGCCCCGCATCGGTCAATTCTTGCAGGCTCTGCCAACCGAGATCCCAGCCAATTTTGGCGATCATCAGGGCGACCAAAATGGCGGCGATGGCATCCAAGCTGGCAAAACCGAGTAGGGAGCCGCCGATGCCGATCAGCACCACAATGGAGGAGATGGCATCGGAGCGATGGTGCCAAGCGTTGGCCTCCAGCAGTTTGGAGCGAATGCGCAGGGCGACTTTTTGGGTGTAACGAAACAGCCACTCTTTGCTGATCACCGAGAGCGCGGCGATGTAGAGGGTGATGATTTCAGGAGTGGTGAGGGTTTGTGGTGTGCTTAGACGTAAGGCGGCATCGTAAGCGAGACCAATGGCGACGGCGAGCAGAAATAGGCCGAGAATTACGGTGGCGATGGTCTCGAAACGAGCGTGGCCGTAGGGGTGTTCGGCATCGGCTTCCTTGGAGGCGTGTTTGGCGGCAAACAGCACCACGCCGTCACTGATCAGGTCGGCCAGTGAGTGAATGCCGTCGGCCACCAGCGAGTAGGAGTGGCCGAGCAGACCGACGACGATCTTTACTGCCGCCAGCAGCAGATTGAGCACTACGCCGACTAAGGTGGCGGTGCGGCTCTGTTGGTAGCGTTCGGTTGCGCTGTAGGTGTTCATGGCGAGCGCCTTGTGGTTACGGTGTTGCACCCACTTGGATGGTGAGTTGATACAAATATTCTTCTTCGTGGCTGTCGATGACATTGTGACCGTTGATGCGACTCCAAGCGGGGATGTCGTTCATTACTCCCGGATCGGTGCAGATGACGGTAACGGTGTCGCCCGTTTGCAGATTTTTGATTTGGTCTTGCAGACGAATCACCGGCATGGGGCAGAGCAGGCGGCGGGCATCGAGGTCAATGTGGCTCACAGGTACCACTCCTTGGGAATGTCGTCGCTGCCCAATGGTTTGATGCTGTATTGGCGTTTCACGCCGTTTTTCAGTCCCAGCTCCACATCGACCTGTTCTTCGCTGCGGCCTTTGCCAAAACGCGCCAAGATGCGCGCCGCCAGCTGGAGGTCTTCGCTGTTGGGTTTGCCATCAATTAAGGCCATTGGGCCGGTGTGGCTGGTGCAATGCAGGTGGTCAAACTCTTTACGATAACCTTCCATAAAACGGCATTCGCCCTCTTCACGGGCGATGATCAATTTGAAGCGGGCGTTGGGACGAATGTGGCGGCCAACTTTGAGCAGCATGATGTCGTCCATCTCGTAATTTTTGTCGTTGCGGTTTTGCCACAGATCCACCAGTTTGTTGGAGTAGCTGGCATCGGTGAGAAAACAGCAACCGCCCGCCGGTTGGGCGTAGTCGTCGATGCCCAGTTCGTTGGCTAAGGCGATTTGCGGTTTGCGTGAGCGCCCAGAAAAATCGAACAGTTGCTCACGGTCCACCCAACCTTCCCGTTCGGGCAAAGTTTCGGGCAGATTTTTGGCGCTCAGGGGGCGCAGCAGCAGTTCGTCGGCTCCCGATTGGTGGGCGATGATGGGCATGGTCTGTTTGCGCTGCGACATGGGGCGTTGTCCGATCACTTCGCCGGTGATGATGAAGTCGAAGTCGTTCTCTTTGATCCATTCATGGGCTTTTTTGACCATGAAAATTTTGCAGTCTAGGCAGGGGTTCATGTTGGCCCCGTAGCCGTATTTGGGGTTGATGAGCACGTCTTTGTATTCTTCGATCACATCGATAATGTGCAGCTTCATGCCGAGCTGTTCGGCGACCCAGAGGGCGTTGTTGCGTTTGGGTTTTTTATCGTCTTGCTTGCGGATGGCGTGGGTGTGGCCTTCGACGCAGAAGCCGGTGAAAAAGTTGATCCCCTCCACATGAATGCCCTGATCCATTATAACTTGGCTGGCGAGCATGGAATCGAGTCCACCGGAGACCAGTGAGACGGCTTTGTATTGTTTTGACATATGTTTGCTTCCTGCCGAGGGGCGGCTAATCTGATGTGGCGGGCATTGTAACAAGCTCTTGGGGTGGGCGTGTAGTGTTGCTGAATCCTTATCTTTAGCTATGATGAAAAACAGAACGGGAGGGAGAATGTTATTTTATGTGATGTATCATCTGGAACTTATTGCCAGATTTATGGAGTATTTCTCTCTTTTCTGGAAGGGGTATTCTTTATTTTTGCTGTCTGAATACCAAATTATTGCGATTGAATACTAACCTTATATTTTACCGTTGCAGGATCATTTACAAAGTTATAAGGTGGAAGTGTATTTCCAAAATCCGTATTTTCTATCACTAAATGATAAGTTCCTGCTTGTAACCGGTACCATCCAGAGTCGAAATTAGTAACCAAGGGTGCTTGACTAAATTCTTGATAAAAAGGCATTGAGGCACTCGTGTGCTGACCCAGAGCTGCTCTGGTGTACCATACTTGCCATGATGCATCTGTTAAAAAATAGACTTCAACTGCAACACCTCTGACAAGTTCAGCTTCTACTTTTAGGGGGGCTTCATTCAACACATCAAAAGAACAAGAGGCATATTGATCTTCGTTTATTATCTGTAAATCTTCACAAATGACTGAAATTGATGGGGTTTCAGTCACATTTTGATCGGCATTGGCAATATCTTGAATAGCTTGATCACAGCCAGATAAAATTCCCAAACTGGTTAGTATTACAAATGTATAATTGTTATTCATTATTTTCCTACCCTTCCCGTAGTGCTTAGGGCGATTGTACTACGTACAACCCACCTAAATATGCTGATATACAAGCATATTTAGGTGTTCGACAGTTTTTCCTGAAATCCAAAAGCTAACTTCTGAATTTCTTAGAACCAAGAAAAACGCTAAATGTTGCTAAAACACGCCATTATGTCGCTATCTGGTCATGATCATAGTGCAATTGCCCTACCGTAGTGCTCGCTTGAGCAAAGCACAGTATAAATCGTGGGGAATGATACTATGGTTGTTTGTCAATAACAACAGTTGTAAAAGGCATCTGTACCAATGTAAATTTTTTGATAAAGCGATGGGCTTCGAGTGATTTTTAGAGCCTTTAACTGTAGGAAAGTAACATCAGTTACTCATGATATTTTGGCTTTACCAGATAGTTTTGACCATCTCTGCACTTTTCAGGTTTTGATCCTCAGCAATAATTGGCGTGTTGTTTAGAATCGAGATGGCGGCTATGAGTCGATCTGCTGGGTTGTTGTTGATTTCATTGCTTAGATTGACCGACAGCTCCGCAATTTCAGGCAGTCCAGCCACTTCCAATAACTCTCAATAAACGAATCTCCTTTTTTCAACGGAAGAGGAGTATTTCTTGTGTGCTACATTGTGTATAGATGTGTGAGCAGGGGTGTAATAATGGCTACAAACCTTTCTATTGATGTAAGTTTGCTTGACGAGGCGTAACTACTCAGCCCACTTGGATAACGTAACTCATTGATAATAAACAATATGATTTTTTTCAAAATGGTGAAAATGCCGTTTGTTGGTCAAAAACACCCAATAAAGGTATATTTTTTCATTAAAAATCAATAAGTTATATGGCTGAGTAGTTACGACGAGGCTTTAATTGTTGGCGGGCTAAAAACAAAAAAAGACACTGTAAATCAGGCTCTTACGGAATTTGTGCAGCGTCGAAAGCAGCGCGAGATAATGCAGTTTTTTGGTCGTCTGCCCCAAGATTCAGACTATGACTACAAGCAAGGCTGTAAATGAGAGGTGTGCTGGTGGATACCTGCATTTGGTCTTTGGCGGAATATTCAAATCTTTGCCGCTCGAAAGGCGTTCAAGGTTCGCATACAGATTTTTTGATCTGTGCTGTTGCCATGCGTAAAAAATTCAAAATTTATACCGTTGATGAAGACTTCAGGCACTACGCAAAGCACATACCGCTGATGCTTGATTCAATACCCCGCTGAAATTTCAATGCAGTTTCGGAAAGCGGTTGAAATTCGTTCATCACCCACAACCCTTTGCCAAAAATCACGAGCTGTCTTTTTAACGCTTAAGATGGTTTTGTTGTCTAAATTCAATGCCGGAATCTCCGGTGGTGAAAAACGATAGGGCGAGAGTTCAGCGCCACTTTTGGGAGCAAAGCCCATAGAACACATGTCGTAAATGGGCAGCAGTTTAAAACCTTTGCCCTTGATACCGAGGCTCAAATTACCCAAGTGCATGTCGGTGTTGTTGATCAATCGACCAAAATTCCACAAAAAATCGGTGTGACAGACATCTTCCCAACTGACCAACTGCATTTCATGCAGTGCTTGCAGGATCTTTGGCCAATCACTGCCCGAACCGACAAACTCAGCATCAACGGCTTGTAGAGAAATCATGGCCGTTCGCCCCTGTTCGGCGACCCAGAGGGCGTTGTTGCTCTTGGGGGTTTTTCTCGTCTTGATGACTTGGCTGGCGAGCATGGAGTTAAGTCCACCGGAGACCAGACTGTTTTGACATGTGTTTGCTTCCTGCCGAGGGGCGGCTAATCTGATGTGGCGGGCATTGTAGCAATCTCTGAGGAAGAAAGTAGGTTGATAACAGGTTCAAGTACCGTATTATTCATAGTGGTAATTTTTCTACTATAGAAAATTTATTCATCACTACCCAGCTAGGGATTTTAAAGAATGAAAAAGAGAATTCACCTCGTTTAGCAACTTCGGCATTACTACCGATGCTCGTTAATGCCGCAGGGCATGGCCATGATACTCATGGCTCAGTGTCGGATACGGTTGTATCTGAGCAGAGAGCAGAGCTGGCAGAGAACACAAAAGACAAAGGTTTCGGTCCTCAATCGCCTCGTGATATTGATTCAAGCGCAGGGCGTAACACGAGGGCGTTTAATCCGGCTCCGGCTTCCACAGCGATGAACCTGTGTAATATTCATTTGCATAAAAATGCGGAACATAAGGGCGGCGAGTTTGCTCAATATGCAGGCAATGGAGATGGGCATGGCTATCAAGGAGGATATGAATATTCTGGTAAATTGAACGCATCAGAACTTAAATCAACAGGGCATGATGTTTGTCCAAGCAAGCACGGTGCATTAAGTGCTGGTGATACGATTGAAGTTCACTATGTGCATTCAACCGCTCAAATTAAGCCAGGTCCGACATTGGGTTCATGTTTGAGTGAGGCGATCAAAAACCCTCAGTTGCGAGTGGAAACGCAGGTTTATGTGCTGGTTAATGATAAAAATGCCCTTGATTTTGGCACGTTAACTCAGCACGGAGGGGTTGAGCCGCAATCGGACTCGCTTTGAGTTGATGTGCGTGGCGCACAACATCAAGCGAGGTTTGTCTGTGAGACAATCGAGTTGCGTCTAAAAAATGGAAATAGGGTACAAAACGCCCTGTTTTTAGATGATTTCACTGGGTTTAAGCAAAAGTGAAGAATATTAAGATTAAAAGGTTGGTTTCAGCGTTAAGTCTCAAGGTTAGGCTTATCGCGCAAAGGTCTCAATTTGAATGTCTGCCAGATTTGATAAACGGCCTGTGGCCGTACTTTTTTTGTCAATATTGTTCTATTTTTCGTGCAAGCGGTTGGTTTTTAACGAGATAGAAAGACTTTAAGAATTGGCCGTGTTCACTAAATAAACGGCCAGTGGCCGTTTATTGCAGAGATGCAGCAGGCGCTCCGCGCCTACTGCATCGGTTCTTCGGATGTCCATCCCCTTTCTGGCCGTCGCTGCGCGCAGTCCATCAAGCGCCTGAACCGGACGAACCTTATGAAAATAAATTTTCAACGGAGCGCCGGTTATCTGTAGAATCGTTATGTGTAGGAAAAAATATGAGTCCAACAGTATTTAGAGAAAAAGGTTACAGGTTTTTCTTTTTCTCCCGAGAGGAAGAGCGAATTCATGTGCATGTTGTATCAGGTGACGGAGAAGCGAAATTTTGGTTAAAACCTGAAATTGAATTATCAAAGAATTACAGTTATTCTCGAAAACAGTTGAAAGAAATCGAATCACTCGTGGAGGTACATTACAATGAGCTTATTAGCGCATGGGAACAGCATTTTAACTGTTGAGGTAACAAATATTTCCACTCATGGCATTTGGCTTTTAGCACATGAGAAAGAGCATTTTTTATCCTATGACGACTTTCCTTGGTTTAAAAATCAAATTGTGAAATCAATTATAAATGTTGAGGAGCAATCTCCAGGTCATTTTTATTGGCCTGAAATTGACGTAGATGTCAGTGAAGAGATGATTGAAAATCCTAATAATTTTCCACTCAAATCAAAAAGCACATTAAGTCGAAATTTTTAAGCCACGCCGCTGCACGCCGTCCAGCAAGCGCCTGAACCGGGCAGGGCAATTGCACTATGAAATTACAATTGAATGCCAATAAGTTGTAACAAATAGTCATTGCTCCACCCCGCTTTAAGGCGTTTATTTTTAATTCCAAGTTTCGAGGTTTTATCTTGCTTGAGCATGTTCAATGCAAAGTGCCTTAATCTCGCTAAATTTTCAGCCCCATTTCCTTTTCTAACTCCCCCCTGTGTCAGGGTAGTTGTCCGGCGCGTTGTGCTGAAGCGATACAGGCGCATATTAATGCTTCCTTTACGGCACTCAATTTATTGAAGCTGGAAGATCACAGGACAAAGAACAGTTCCGAATCTTCGGTGATTTCCATTGCTTCGTGGCGACGTAAGAAACTCAACCAACATTTGATGAAAATATTTTTTGAACAGTCTCCCTCGACCTCCTTTTTTTAACGAAAGAGGAGGGGTGCGTTCTTAGGTGGTTTTGTGTTTTCTTTGCTTGGTATCTCAGCGGGAGGTTTGATAGGCTCAATCATAACAGCAACTGCCGGTTCTGCTTTACTGTTATTTATTGTTGGTCTGATTAAAAAATCTTGATGATTCCAGAGGGTGGAATATTTTGCTCCTCTGTCGCATTAATAAAAATTGATGTGTTGGATTAAATAGAACTGCTGCGTTGTTTGATACCGGAGTGAATAATCACATCGGCGATAATGTGTGATGAGAGCAACAAGACCGCCCCGATCATCATTGATAGTTGATTAACCGTAACAGCGCCGTGCAACAGCGAGAAAAGAGCGCTGAGATTAACGAATGCGACGGGAGCGGAGAGAGTTAAGCGGTAGTTTTGATAAAGGGCGCAAACGTTGCCAAGAGCCGAGCAGATAAAAGAGATCATGTTTTTTCCTCATCCTGAATGTGTGTGGCAAACAGGATAACGAAGCGAGGTTACCGTTTTCTCTCACTGTTCAAACCGCTGCATCCATATCCATATAAACATCCACCCCACACTCAGGTGCAATGGCTGCTGCTGGAATAGCTGCTCCTGCTTGCCACGCCCGCAGTGCATCCTGTTTGCCTTTGCCCGAAACAATAAAGATCAGCTGACGTGTTTGGCTCAAACGCTTGGCGCTGAGGCTGACCCGATTCGAAGGGGGTTTGGGGGCATTGCTGACCGCCAGACAGGCAGACGCATCGGCGGCACTGCCCAGCTCGTGTTCGGGAAATAGGCTGGCGGTGTGGCCATCTTCACCCAGTCCGAGCAACACCAGATCAAAGGTTTCAAGGTTACTTAATAGCTCGCTGTACTCTTTGGCTGCGAGCTCTGCGCCTTTTTCAGCGGGAATGTTATGAATCTGAGTTTTGGGAATGGCAACGTGTTGCAGCCAACTCTGTGCTGCCATCAGGTCGTTGCGCTCGGCATCGCCAATGGGCAGGCAGCGTTCATCGCCAAAGTAGATAAACCATTTAGACCAATCGGTCTGGATCTGGCGTAGTTGTTGGTAGATTGCCTGCGGTGTGTTGCCACCGGCCAGCACCAAGTGGAATGCACCTCGTTGGGCGATGGCTTCGTAAGCCGTGACGGCGATGGTTTCGGCGCTGCTTTCGATCAGTTGTTCGGTGGAGGGGTGAAAACGTTGACGTAAAATTTGTGACATGGAAAAGGCTCAAAGTTGGCCGCTGTCATGCCCGCGAAGGCGGGTATCCATAGGAAATAAGGATGGACTCCCGCCTGCGCGGGAGTGACGAGCCTTTATGGAGTGACGAGCCTTTATATGGCGTGACGAACGGTGGAATGGTTGAACAGAGAAAAATTAGATCTTATTACGCCACGCTTGATCCTCGCTGTCAAACAGACGTTCTGCCGAGTTTGGCCCCCAACTGCCTGCCGGATAGCCGTGAATAAACTCGGTCTCTTGCGTCCAGTGGCGCAAAATCGGCTCCACCACTTGCCATGCGTACTCCACTTCATCAAAGCGAATAAAGAGGCTTTTGTCCCCCTTGATCACATCCAATAAGAGGTTGGCGTAGGCATCCAAGGCAATTTCATCTTTATCACGGTACATGGCATCCAGCCGCACAATGCGCGTGTCCATGCCCAAGCCGGGCTGTTTGGCGTGCAGCTCCATGTGCATTCCCTCTTCGGGCTGAATGGAGAGCAGAATCCAATTAGGGTCGATGTGTTCGATGGGCGTTTCACGGAACAACTGCTGCGGCGGATGTTTAAAACGGATCGCAATCATGGATCTTTTTTCTGCCAATGCCTTGCCGGTGCGCAGATAAAACGGCACCCCTTTCCAGCGCCAGTTGTCGATGTAGAACTTGGCCGCCACAAACGTCTCGGTGGTGGAGTGCGGCGGCACGTCGGGTTCGTCCAGATAGTTGGGAACTGCTTTGCCGTGGCAACTGCCAGCGGTGTACTGCGCTCGAAAGGCGTAGTTGTTCACCGCTCGCGGTGGAATGGGGCGAATGGAGCGCAATACTTTGACCTTCTCATCGCGCAGCGCGTCCGCTTCCATCGTCGCTGGTGGTTCCATTGCGACTAAGGTTAACAACTGCATCAGGTGATTTTGCAGCATGTCGCGCAGGGTGCCAGCGGTATCAAAATAACCGGCGCGGCTGCCGATGTTGAGATCTTCCGCCACGGTGATCTGCACATGGTCGATGTAGTTGCGGTTCCAGAGCGGTTCGATGAGGGTATTGGCAAAACGGAAGACGAGCAGATTTTGCACCGTCTCTTTGCCGAGGTAGTGGTCGATGCGGTAGACCTGATCTTCATCAAAATAGCGATGCAGTTGGCGGTTGAGCTGCTGGGCGCTGTCGAGATCCACGCCGAAGGGTTTTTCCACCACGATGCGATGGCGACCGCTTTTTTTGTTAAAGCCGACCCCATCAAGGTGTTTGATGACGGAGGAGAAATCCGCTGGTTTGATGGCCAAATAGAAGACAATGTTTTCGCAGGCTCCCATGCGCGGCTTGGCGATCTCCTCTTTGAGTTTTTGATAGCCTTCCGCGTCGTGTAGGTCGCCTTTGAGGTACTCAAAACGCGCCACCAATCGTTCGGCGATCTCCGCTTTGTACTGCTCGCCTAAGGCGCTTTTCAGCGCCTCTAGTGCGTGCTCTGACCACTGCTGACCTGTCCAGTCACGCCGAGCGTAGGCGATAAAGAGCAGATCGGGGTGCAGCTTGTCGGCCTCTTCCAGATGGTAGAGGCTCGGCAGCAACTTAATGCTAACCAGATTGCCGGTGGCACCGAAAATGACAAAATAGCAGGGGCTTAAACCTAAATCGGCCATGATTAATCCTTACTTTTTACCGCGTGACCGCCAAAGCCTTTGCGCATCATAGACAACATTTTGTTGCCGTAGGTGGCTTTGCCTTGGGATTCAAAACGTGCCATCAGGGCTAAGGTCATTACCGGCGAAGGGATGCCCTGTTCGATGGCTTCGATGGCGGTCCAGCGACCTTCACCGGAGTCGGCCACAAAGGGGGCGATCTCGTCAAGATCTTGATCTTCGTTGAGGAATTCGGCGCTCAGATCCAGCATCCAACTGCGTACCACGCTGCCGTGTCGCCACATCTCGGCCACTTTGGCCAGATCGAGATTAAAATCATCACGGTTTTTCAGCAGTGAAAAGCCCTCGGCAAAGGCTTGCATCATGCCGTATTCGATGCCGTTGTGGATCATTTTGGTGTAGTGACCAGAACCCACTGGGCCGCAATGCATCCAGCCTTTGTCTGCCCCAGGGGCAAGCACTTTGATGTACTCCTCGATTTTGGCAAAAGCCTCTTTTGTACCGCCGACCATCATGGCGTAGCCGTTGGCCAAACCCCAAACGCCGCCAGAAACACCCGCGTCGATGTAGTCGATGCCGGTGCCTTCAAGGGCGGCGGCACGGCTGATGGAGTCTTTGTAACAGGAGTTGGCACCGTCCACAATCACATCGCCTTTGTCCAGCATCGGCGTGATGAGGTCGATGTGTTCTTGGGTGGTCTCACCGGCAGGCAGCATCAGCCAGACCACACGAGGGGCGCTTAGACTCTGCACCAGTGCTTCAATGGAGTTCATCGCGGTTACGCCGCTTTCTTCGGCGAGTTTTTGGGTCACGTCGTTGCTGCGGTTGAAGGCAGCCAGTGGGATGTTGCCTAAACGCAGACGACGCGCCATGTTGGCACCCATACGACCGAGACCGATAATACCTAAATTCATGTGTTGCTCCTTTGTTGGGCTACTTTTTTGTGTTTGCAAATACAGTTTTAAGAATGAATGCGTAAGTTACGCTTTTTTTTCTACTCATAACAGGCTGCTTAGCCTATGGGAAGCTCCTCCTGTCTACTGTGAACGGTTTCAAATCCTGAGATTCTTTTTCAGAATTGTTGTGGGCTATTCGTTATGCTGTAAAGAATTTTAATCACAAGCACATAGTGAACCAGATGAGGTGGGCTTCAGGTTCTGTTAAACATGTGCAGCTAAGTTGAGTGTGTGCGCTAGCATGATAAATACCCATAACCAACCACAGGAATAGAGCAGATGAAAAACAGAGTTATGTTCGCATTAGCAACCGTCGCGTTATTACCGTTGCAGGCGAATGCAAAGGAGAATGCTCATCATGAGCATCAAATGGCCTCGGATCAGGTGATTGCTGAGCAGAGAACCAAACTGGCTGAAAACACCAAAGGCAAAGGTTTCGGTCCACAGTCACCGCGTGATATTGATGCGGTTGCGGGTCGTAATTCACGCGTTTTTAATAACTCCCCTCCGGCTAAAAAAATGAATTTGTGCAACATTCATTTCCATAAAAATGCCGAGCACAAAGGTGGAGAATTTACCCAATACGCTGGAAATGGCGATGGTCATGGCTTTCAAAGCGGTTACCGATATTCAGGTCGCTTGAGTCCTTCAGAGCGTAAACCGGTAGGGTATGCGGTCTGTCCTAGTAAGCACGGTGCTTTGAACGTGGGTGATACCATTGAGGTTCATTACGTTCATTCAACGGCTCAAGTCAAACCTGGCCCGACACTGGGGGCGTGTTTGGATGATGCGATCAAAAACCCACAGTTGCGCGTAGAGACCCAAGTGTATGTGCTGGTAAACGATAGAAATGCGCTTGATTTTGGGGGTCTAACTCAGCATGGACAAAAGAACGGCTTGCATCAAGCGATGAATATTCCCAGCAACACTGGAAGCCCTGTTCAGTACGCTGGATCCACCACCGGCCCCGGTTACAATGAAAAGGGCTCTCCGTTTCAGGTGGCGTGGAGCGTTCGGCCTAGGGTTGCTAAGGTGAACATTGCAAGTGTGGGTGCGTGGTGTAAAGGCAACGTGTTTGATGAAGATCATGCTCATGGGGTCAGAAATTTGGTCACCAATCCAGATCTGCTGTCCAAAATAGGGCATTAGGTCTTTGTAGGTTTATTTGGGTTGCCTAAAGTTGGGGTGTGTTATGCGGCAGCGCACCGCTTTGGGTGGCTTGATTTTAAAGCCCAGTGTTTCACCTTATACTTGCCAGAATATTAAAAGGTACTAAAATAGCCTCAACTCACACACCGTAAGAAACTTATGTCACTACAAGATTCGATTCTCACTTTAAAACAACATCTTACTGAATCCATTATCGGCCAACAGCGGTTGGTGGATCGTCTGTTAATTGCTCTGTTGGCCGACGGTCACTTGCTGGTGGAGGGTGCGCCAGGGCTAGCCAAGACTCGCGCCATTAATTTGCTCAGCGAGGGCATTGAGGCGGACTTCCAGCGTTTGCAGTTCACCCCCGATCTGCTGCCTGCGGATCTGACCGGCACGGAGATTTATCGTCCACAAGACGGCACCTTTGTCTTTCAAAAAGGACCGTTGTTTCATCACTTGGTGCTGGCGGATGAGATCAACCGTGCGCCCGCCAAAGTGCAGGCGGCGCTGTTGGAGGCGATGGCGGAACGGCAAATCAGCGTTGGCAGCCAAACCTACAAACTGCCGGAACTGTTTTTGGTTATGGCAACGCAAAACCCCATCGAACAAGAGGGAACCTACCCTTTGCCCGAAGCGCAACTGGATCGGTTTTTGATGAAGGTCAAAGTGGGTTATCCCGATGCCGACAGTGAGGCGGCTATTTTACGTTTGGCACGCAACGAAGCGCGCAGCGATCAGCCGAGTAAACAGCCCCGCAGCGTATTGAGTCAAACGGATCTGTTTGCCGCTCGCCAAGAAGTGTTGCAGATTCACATGTCGGAGGCTTTGGAGCAGTACATTGTGCAGCTGATTTTGGCCACCCGTGATCCAGCACCTTATGGCGAAGATTTGGCGCGTTGGGTCGAGTTTGGTGCCAGCCCGCGCGCCACCATTGCCTTGGATCGTTGCGCTCGTGCCCATGCGTGGTTGCGCGGACAGGAGTACGTGGATCCCTTTGATGTGCAGTCGATGCTGTTTGATGTACTTCGCCATCGGGTGCTGCTCAATTACGAAGCGGAAGCCGATGGCATCACTCCCGACGACTTTATTCAACATCTGATCAATCGAGTGCCGGTGCCGTAACGGTGCAAGATTTTTCGGCGGTGCGCATTGACTCTGCGGATCTGATTGCGCTGCGACGGCAAGCGGCGGCGTTGCCCTTGCGAGCCGGTTCGATACGCGCACAGCGGGCGGGGCAGTATCGTTCGGCCTTTAAAGGCCGTGGCATGGAGTTCGATGAGGTGCGTCTCTATCAACCGGGCGATGACGTGCGCAGCCTCGATTGGCGAGTGACGGCGCGCACGGGCAAGCCTCATACCAAACTGTTCAAAGAGGAGCGTGAGCGGCCCGTGCTGTTTTGGGTGGATCTGCGCGCGCCGATGTTTTTTGCCACTCGTGGGGTGTTTAAGTCGGTGCTGGCCAGTCGAGCGGCGGCGTTGTTGGCTTGGAGCGCTTTGGCGCACGGCGATCAGGTGGGCGGTCTGCTCTTTTCAGAGGAGGTACATCACGAGTGCCGCCCCAGTCGTGGCCAACGGGCGGTGCTGGCGCTGATTCGTCGGCTGCTGGATCACCCTTCGTGGCAGCAAAAGCAGAGAGAGAGCGGTGCGGAGTTGAGTTTGCAGCGGCCTTTGTCTCGGCTGCGGCAGGTGGCCAAACCGGGCAGTTTGATCTTTCTGCTCAGCGATTTTCGCGGTCTGGATCAAGCGGCGCAGCAGCATCTGGCCAATCTGGCCACCCACAACGATCTGGTACTGATCAATTTGTACGACCGTTTGGAGTCGCAGTTGCCGCAGGCCGGTGTGTATCGTTTGAGTGACGGTGAGCGCGAGTTGAGTTTGGACAGCGGTGACTTGGCGCTGCGGGAGAGTTATCAGCAGCACTTTACCGAACGGACGACGCTGCTGGAAAAGATGAGCGCTCGTCACGGTTGCTCTCAACTCTCTTTGGCCACCGATGCAACTTTGTTGTCTGCACTGCAAACGGGGCTGGGTTTGGCACCCAGAAGGCTTTGATATGCCCACTGAATTGAATTTACGCGACATTGTGTTGGCTGACTCCGTCAGTGCATGGCCTCCGGCTCTGGGCTGGTGGTTGTTGCTGGCATTGTTGCTGTTGATCACAGGTTTGGGTTGGTGGTTCTACCGACGTTATCAGCAGGCGGCGTTAAAACGAGTGGCTTTGGCGGAGTTTGCGCGCTTGCGAGGTCGGTTTGAGTCGGATGCTCTGCTGCCGCCGTTGGTGGCGGAGTTGTCGATTTTTCTGCGCCGTGTTTGTTTGAGCCTGCCTGCGTATCAAGCAGAGGCCTGTGCGGGGGTGCAGGGTGAGGCTTGGTTGCGATTTTTGGATGAGGCTTTGGGAGGCAGGGAGTTTCAGCAGGGTGCGGGACGGTTGCTGCTACAGGCTCCTTACGCCGCTCAAATTGATCCAAAGAGTGACGTTCACGGCCTGTTGCAGTTGGTGCAATGCTGGCTGCTGGTGTTGCCGTGGACGAAAAAGGAGCCGTCATGATTCATTTTGAGTGGCCTTGGTTGCTGTTGGTGCTGCCGTTGCCGTGGTTGGTGCGGCGTTTTTTGCCGCCGGTCTCGGTGTCACAGGCGGCGTTGAAGGTGCCTTTTTTAGCTGATTTTGATGCGGCGAGCGGTCGGCGAGCGGTGGTGGCTGAGAGGCGTTGGCCGCTGTGGCTGGCGCTGCTGGCGTGGCTGTTGTTGGTGCTGGCTGCTGCGCGTCCGGAGTGGATGGGAGAGCCGATTTTATTGCCACAAAGCGGCCGGGATCTGCTCTTGGCGGTGGATCTGTCGGGCAGTATGCAAGAGGATGATTTTGAGATTGGCGGTCGGCGGGTGGATCGTTTGACCGCCACCAAACGGGTGGCGGGGGAGTTTATTCAGCGTCGTGAAGGGGATCGTATCGGCCTGATTTTGTTTGGTGCGCAGGCCTATGTGCAAGTGCCGTTGACCTTTGATCGAGAGACGGTGCTGACCCTGTTGTATGAATCGGCCATCGGTTTGGCAGGCAAAGAGACCGCCATTGGTGACGCCATCGGTTTGGCGGTTAAACGTTTGCAGGGGGTGGAGAGTGAACGTCGAGTGTTGATTTTGCTCACCGATGGGGCGAATACCGCCGGTGAAGTGGCTCCGCTGAAAGCCGCCGAGTTGGCCGCAGAAAAGGGGTTAAAAATTTACACCATCGGCGTGGGAGCCACGGAGAAAGAGGTGCGCAGTCTGTTCGGTACCCGAAGAGTCAACCCCTCGCGGGATCTGGATGAAAAGACCCTACGCGCCATTGCAAAACAGACGCAGGGGCGTTATTTTCGCGCGCGGAACACGCAAGAGTTGCAGCAGATTTATCGTCTCTTGGATGAGTTGGAGCCGAGTGATGGTGAAGCGATCCGGTATCGTCCGCGCAGCGCGCTCTATCCATGGTTGCTGTTGGCGGTGTTGTTGTTGTTGTTGTTGTTGTTGTTGGCGCTGCCATTGTTGTTGCGTGAGGGCAAGAACTGATGTGGGAGCGCTGGCAGGAATTCCATTTTTTACGGCCTTTCTGGTTGCTGTTGTTGCCGATTTTGGCGGGTTTGTTGGTGTGGTGGTGGCAACATCGACGGCAGGCAGGCAGTTGGAGTGCGGTGGTGGAGCCGCAGTTGCTGCCCCATCTGTTGACCCACCAGATGGGCAAGGCCTCCTCTTGGCCGCTGGTGGCGATGATGTTGGCGGGAGTGTTGATGATTTTGGCGTTGGCAGGCCCCGCTTGGCAGCGTTTGTCACAGCCGCTGTTTCGTCAGCAGTCGGCTTTGGTGATTTTGTGGGATCTCTCTCGTTCCATGTTGAGTACCGATTTGTCGCCTAATCGTCTGCAAAAAGCCCGCTTTAAACTGTTGGATTTGCTGCACCAACGCAAGGAAGGGCAGACGGCGCTGGTGGTGTTTGCGGGCAGTGCCTACACCGTGACTCCTTTGACGGAAGATGTGTTGACCATCGAAGCGATGTTGAGCAGTTTGCACCCCGATTTGATGCCCAATCAGGGCAGCCGCCCTGAGTTGGCCATTGCAAAAGCCGTTGAGCTGTTTCAGCAAGGCGGTATTTTGCACGGTCAAGTGCTGTTGTTGACCGACAGTGACACGTTGGCGGCGGTGACGGCAGCAAGAGAATTGAAAAAGAGCGGTCACCGATTGTCAGTTTTGGCGGTGGGTACGGTTCAGGGCGCACCGATTCCTCGCGCGCAAGGCGGTTTTATCAAAGATGCGCAGGGCAATATTGTTTTGCCAGGCTTGAACGAAACCGTTTTGCGGCGGGTTGCTGCTGCTGGTGGCGGTCTTTATCAGAGTTTGAGTTTGGGCGACCAAGATTTGCAACGTCTACAGAGTCTCTGGATTAGCAGCCATAAAGAGATGAGTGAGAGTCAAGCGCAGTTTGATCAGTGGCAAGAGGAAGGGCCGTGGTTGCTGCTGTTGGTCTTGCCCTTGGCGGCTTTGGTGTTTCGGCGTGGTTATTTGCTGTTGCTGGTGTTTCTAGTGCCCTATGCGCCGCCCAGTTCGGCTCTGAGTTGGGATGAGTTGTGGCTTAATCAAGAGCAGCAGGCGAAACAGGCTTTTGATCAGGGGCAATTTGAGCGGGCTGGCAAGGGGTTTTCTGATCCCAATTGGCGTGGTGCAGCTGATTATAGAGCCGGAAAATTTGAGCAATCGTTGCAAAATTGGCAGAGCTCGGAGGGTGCGCAAGGATTTTACAATCGCGGCAATGCTTTGGCGCGTTTGGGAAAATTGCCCGAAGCGGTGAAGGCCTATGAAGAGGCACTGAAAAAGCAGCCTGAATTTGAGGATGCTGAGTTTAATTTGGCTCAAGTCAAAGCGGCGCTGAAAAAACAGCAACAAGAACAGCAACAAAAACAAGATAAAGATAAACAGCAGCAGGACGGCGATCAAGAGCAGAGCAACGATCAGCAGCAGGGTTCTGGAGGTCAGCAAGATCAGCAGAGCGAACAGGAATTGTCGCAGTCAAAACAGGATCAATCTCAGAAGCCTGATGCACAAAACCCGAGTGATTCCGAGTCTCAGGAGTCGGAGCAGCAGGCTGAAGAGAAAACATCCGATCAACAATCGGATCGACAAACCGAGCCTGAAAAACAGTCAGCAGAGTCGCTAGAAAAGGCCGAGGCTGCTGAAAAAGAGGCTGAGGCTACAGAACAACAAGCCAGTCAGCAGCAGTTGACTTCAGAACAGCAGGAGCAGCAGTTGGCTAATGAGCAGTGGTTGCGCCGCATTCCCGATGATCCGGCTGGTCTGCTGCGGCGTAAATTTCTCTATCAATATCGACAACAGGACGGGCAACCGACAGAGCAGTCATGGTAAAAATCAATCTTCTTACGGTGCTGTTGTGGTTTGGCATCGGTTGGGCCAATGCCGCCGAAATCAGCGCCTATCTGACGCCGAAAAAAGTACCTCTAAACGAATCGTTTCAGTTGGTGGTGGAGGCCAAAGGCAATCTGGATGAAGAGCCGGATTGGCAGCCATTGGAGAAGAATTTTGAAATTATCTCCAACAGTCGCAGCCAGCAGATCTCTCTGATCAATGGGCGCAGCAGCCGTTCGGTGCGTTGGACATTGACTCTGATGGCAAAAAAAACCGGTCTGGTGATGTTGCCTGCCATCGCTTTTGGTCGAGATGATTCTCCGGCGCTGGTGCTGGAGGTCAGTAAACCAGCTCAACAACAGGGCGGCGCTGCTAATGGATCGGTGTTTGTGGAGCTAACGGCGGATAAAAAAGAGCTCTACTTGCAGCAGCAGTTGTTGTTGACGGTGAAATTGTGGCGGCGGATTAATCTCAGCAGTGCGACGTTGAGTGAACCGGAGTTGAGTGGTCTGGATGCGGTGCTTGAGCGCTTGGGCGAAGATCGTGAGTTTGAGCAGTTCAGCCAAGGAGAGCGATACAAAGTCATTGAGCGCCGTTATGCGGTTTTTCCGCAGCAGAGTGGAACGATGATGATTGAGCCGATTACCTTTCAAGGTGCTTTGGTGGAGCGACGGGGTTTTTTTGATCCCTTTGCCAGTTCTGGACGACAGATTGTAAAACGTTCTAATGGTTTGAGTGTTGAGGTCAAAGGCATTCCTGACTCGGTTCAGGGTGTGGCGTGGTTGCCGAGCCGTCGTTTGCAGTTGTTGGAGAGTTGGCCGCAGAGTCCGGCTACCATTCGAGTCGGTGAGTCGTTGACGCGCACTGTGGCGATTATGGCGGAAGGGCTGACCGCAGCGCAGCTGCCTAATCTTGACTTGATAATGCCAGCAGGGTTGCGGGCCTATCCTGATCAGCCGATCTTGAAAGATCAGCAGAGTGACACGGGCATTACCGGCGTGCGTCAGCAGAAAGTGGCGTTGGTGGCGCAAAAATCGGGTGACTATCGTTTGCCTGCGATTGAGCTTCGCTGGTGGAACAGTGACACACAAACGTTGGAGACGGCACGTCTGCCGGAGCGTTTGATTCGGGTTTTGCCTGAAAAAGGGGCTGTTTCTGCTTCAGAAAAAACTGAGGAAGCCGATACCGCTTTGATTGCTCCCTCTGCGCTGGTGCAATCATCGAGTTTACAGGCGGATAAAAAGACACTTCTTTTTTGGCAAGGGCTTGTTCTGTTTTTGGCTTTAGGTTGGTTTTTAACCCTTATTTTTTGTTGGTTGAAATCAGGTCAACGCGCCCCCGCTGTTAAGGCAAAAAAATCGACGACAAAAATTCAGACGCTGTTAAAAGAAGTGGACAAAGCTGCCGGAAAAAACCAAGCGAAAAACTGTAAAATACGGTTGTTACAGTGGGCTGAGTTGCAGTGGCCGCAGTTGTCGTTGTGCAGTTTAAGCGCCGTGGCCGAGCAGGTTCCTAAACCTTTGAGAGAAGCTATTTTGGATCTTAATCGGGTTTTATATCAGGCTGAATCTGATTGGAATGGCGCTGTATTACAGCAGGCGTTAAAAACCTTTGTGTTGAAAAATAAGTCGGCTAAAAAAGAGCCTGCGGCTTTATCTCCGCTCTATTCTGCCGATTAATATTGTCTTCCCTTTCCCAGATAAATAATTCCTTGTTGTTTTATGGTCTTAATTTTGTAGCACCTCCTCTTAATAGGGTTGTTATGAGGTGGGTTTATTATGCTTAAATCAAATATTTTGCTGGTGGATGATGATGATTTCACTCGTCGTCTGGTGCGTAAATCACTGTTCAAAGCCGGTCACAATGTGATTGATCGAAACTGTGGTCAGGCGGCTCTGCGCGTCGTTGAGCAGCAGCGTATTGATCTGCTTTTGCTGGATGTGCAGATGCCGGAAATGGACGGTTTTGAGGTCTGTGCTCGTTTGCGTGGCAGTAAAAAACACCGACGTTTGCCGATTGTGATGTTGACCAGTTTGGATGATTTGGATTCGGTAACTGAGGCTTTTGAAGCGGGGGCGACGGATTTTATTACCAAGCCGATCAATATTCGTCTGTTAAACGAGCGGGTTAAATATTCGCTGCGTACTCACGCCATGACTCAAGAGTTATTGCGCAACAAACAGTTGTTGGTACACGCGCAACGCATTGCCGGTTTGGGTTATTTGGAGTTCGATCTGTTGGCCAAAGTGGTGACGGTTTCCGGTGAGGCGCGGCGGATTTTTGGCTGGCAAGCGCAATGTACCCAGATCAGTTTTTCCAGTGGCCTGTCTCAAGTGGTGCAAGAGGATGTAGCAAAAATAGAGCGAGCCATTGAACGGGTCTTCCGGCGTAAAAGCTCATGCGAAGTAGAGTATCGCATTGTGCGTAACAGTGGCGAGGAGCGTTGGCTGCGGATGAAGTTGGAGATTTTGGATTTGGATCTGGGCAATGACTCTAAATTGCTCGGCATTGTTGAGGACATTACGGAGCGTAAACGCCAGCACGACGATATTATGCAGCGGGCGTTGTACGACGGTTTGACTCATCTGCCCAATCGGGAGCTGTTGAATAATCGTTTGCATAAAGCGTTGCAGAGTGCAAAACGCAATACGACTTCGGTGGCGGTGCTGTTTTTGGATTTGGATAATTTTAAACAGGTTAATGATCGTTACGGTCATGGGGTGGGGGATGATCTGCTCAAGAGCGTGGCGCACTGTCTGCGAGAAAACATGCGTAAAAGCGATACGGCGGCTCGTTTTGGTGGCGATGAATTTGTCTGCTTGTTGCCGAACATTGAACCGCCTCTGGGGGCGATGACGTTGGCAGAGAACTTGTTGGCGCGATTGACCGAGACGATTCAAACATTGCCTTATCAGGCCGAGGTCACGGTCAGCATTGGGGTGGCGATTTATCCTGAGGATGCAGACGGTTTGGAGGCATTGATTCGTTGTGCTGATGAAGCGATGTATCACTCCAAAGCTAATGGTAAAAACCAAATTTGTCGCTTTTTGAAGCGAGTCACAGTTTGATAAGGTTGAACCTTTGTTGTGAATTGCAGACGAAGGAAAACAGTTGAATTTGTTCTTAATCGGATTATCATTGCCGCCCATGAAAATATGGATCAAACAGGTTTTAGGTTTTGTGTTGGTATTACAGCTGGTGCTGTTGCCGCATCAGGGTGCCTTTGCAAATTTGTTTGAGCTGCCTTCAGCTGCGATGAGCATGGAGCAGATGCAGCGTATTGATGTGGCTGCCAAGGATGCAGGCATGATGAACGCAATGGATTGTATGCAAGAGCATAATATGAGCGGCGGCGATTGTACGGATCACAATTGCCCTTCATGCCAATGTGCTTCTTGTCTGTTGTTGCCTCTGTTTCAACCTCAAGTACATCTTTATAATTCCGTTCTTGCGGCTCGGTTTATTCTGCACGATTTTTCTTCCCTTGCACTGGAGGGGCTCTATCGTCCTCCTCGGCTTTAGTCCTCTCTTGTTGTTGCGCCTAATACCTTAGGCTTTTCTCATTTTGTAACATCAATAAGCGGCGTTATTGTGTCTGCTTGTTGTGCAAGGAATTTATGTATGAAATACCCTCAATCGACCTCCTCAGCGGATGTCTCTTTATCACGTCGCCGTTTTGTCAAAGGTTTGGCTTTGGGCGGGGCTGCCGCTGGCTTGGCTTTGAACTCCGGTTCACTGTTGGCTTCGTTAAGCAAAAAACAAGGCACACAGGTGCTCAGTGGAACCGATTTTGAGCTGAACATCTCCGAACAAGCGGTGAATTTTACCGGCACTGAGCGGATGGCTACGACGGTCAACGGCTCGTTACCCGCGCCTATTTTGCGCTGGAAAGAGGGTGAGACGGTAACTCTTAATGTTACCAATCATCTGGCTGAAAGCAGTTCAATCCATTGGCATGGGCTGATTTTGCCCAGTGGCATGGACGGTGTGCCAGGGATCTCCAATGGCTTTTCTGGTATTCCTGCGGGCGAGACCTTTACCTACCGTTTTCCGGTGAAGCAGAGCGGTACCTATTGGTATCACAGCCATTCGGGGTTTCAGGAGCAGACGGGTTTGTACGGCTCCATTGTGATTGATCCCAAAGAGCCAGAGCCGTTTGAGTACGATCGTGATTATGTGGTGATGCTCTCCGATTGGAGCGATGAAGATCCGCAGTCGATTTACAATAAGCTGAAAAAACTAAGTCACTATTACAACTTTAATGAACGTACTCATACCGACTTGATGAAGGACATTAAAGAGAAGGGGCTGGTGGCCACTTGGCGAGATCGCAAAATGTGGAATGAGATGCGTATGAGCCAGCGCGATCTCTCCGATGTGACCGGCTACACCTACACCTATTTGATGAACGGCGCAGCGCCCAACAGCGGTTGGACGGGGATGTTTAAAAAAGGTGAAAAGGTGCGTTTGCGTTTTGTGAACGGTTCGGCCATGACCTTCTTTGATCTGCGTATCCCAGGTTTGAAAATGACCGTGGTGGCGGCGGATGGTCAGTATGTGCAGCCGGTGACGGTGGATGAGTTTCGCATCGGGGTGGCAGAAACCTACGATGTGATTGTTGAGCCAGAAGACGATCGTGCGTATACCGTGTTTGCGCAGGACATTGCTCGTTCTGGTTACGCTCGCGGTACCTTGACCCCCGATGTGGCGAAAACCGCTGCGATTCCCGCAATGGATCCGGTGCCTAATTTAAGCCACGGTGATATGGGCATGGATATGAGCGCCATGGGGCACGACATGGCTGGTATGGATCACGGTGCAATGTCATCAGGTTCAGCGGCGATGGATCACAGCCAGCATGACATGGGGGCGATGAAAGGCATGGATCACAGCCAGCATGACATGGGGGCGATGAAGGGCATGGATCACAGCGCCATGGGGCACGAAATGCCCATGAAGGCCAACCCTTCTGATTTCAGCAACAAACCAATTAAACACGCTGAGACTGAATTTGGCCCGCATGTGGACGCTCGTGCCAATGGACCTCAATATCGTCTTGATGATCCGGGGGTGGGGCTGCGAAACAACGGACGGCGCGTATTGAGTTACGCCGATCTGCGAAATTTATACCCGACAAACAAAGAGCCAGAGGTGACACGGGAGCTGGAACTGCACCTGACTGGCAATATGGGACGCTACATGTGGTCGATTAATGGGATCAAATTTGCCGATGCGGAACCCTTGCAGTGGAAACTGGGTGAGCGCATTCGCATCACGTTTGTCAATGACACCATGATGAATCACCCCATGCATCTGCACGGTTTGTGGAGTGATTTGGAGACCGGCGATAATAACTACTTGCCCCGAAAACACACGGTGATTGTGCAGCCAGGAGCGCGCATCAGTTATCGCGTGACGGTGGATGCGGAAGGCGGCTGGGCGTATCACTGCCATCTGCTTTATCACATGTTGGGTATGTTCCGTACGGTTGTGGTCAGTTAAGGGGTGATGAAGATGAAAAAATTAATGGCGGTACTTTTGTTGTCTCCTGCGCTTTTATTCTCTGCGCCACTGTGGGCGATGGGAGGCGATGATCCTTTGATTGGCAAAGTGATGCTGAACAACGTCGAGCTGCAAAGTGGCGACGGTTCACCGTTGTCGTGGGCGGGCAGTGCGTGGTTGGGTAAAGATCTGAATAAGCTGTGGTTTAAAACCGAAGGCAGTTCAGTGGACGGTGAAACAGAAGCAGAAATACAGTTGCTGTACAGCCGTGCCATTGCGCCGTTTTGGGATGTTCAAGTCGGTTGGCGTGGCGATGTTCAACCGACTCCGCGACGGGATTGGTTTGCCGTTTCTTTGTTGGGCTTAGCGCCGTATCTGTTTGAAGTTGATGTCAGCCTGTTTGTTGCCGATGGCGATCAAGTGGCGTTGCGTTTGATGGCGGAATACGAATACATGTTTACCCAAAAACTGATTGTTTCCCCAGAAGTGGAGCTGAACCTGCACAGCAGCAGTGAACCGGCTCTGGGTATTGGCTCTGGTTTGTCTGATGTCTCGATGGGCTTGCGTTTGCGTTATGAAATTCGACGTGAATTTGCGCCTTATATTGGCGTTGAATCAACTCGTCTGTTTGGTGACAGTGCGCATTTTGCCACCACCGCAGGCGAATCCGATCATGACGTGCGTGGAGTCATTGGGCTGCGTGCTTGGTTCTAATGGTTTAATCTGTCGCTCCCACTCTTTTGGGGGCGGCATAATGGGAGTTTGTGTAAATGAGAAAATTAACAACGGTATTTTTACTGTCAATGGTGACGCTTTTTTTAAGTGCCTGTGGTAATGAAGAAAAAGAGGCTGTGCAAAACAAACAGACAGAACAGCGTTGGTATACAAAAGCACAGGTGACGGAGGGAGCGGGTTTGTATCGTTCCAATTGCGCGATGTGTCATAAATCGGATGCCTCGGGCACACGTAATTGGAAAGAGCCTTTGGCCAATGGAAAATACCCACCGCCACCGTTGAATGGCGATGCACACACTTGGCATCATTCTCTGGCGGCCTTAAAACGGACGATAAAAAACGGCGGTGTTGCTTTGGGGGGAACGATGCCTGGGTTTTCTAACCGTTTAAATGATGCACAAATTGAATCTATTTTGGCTTGGGTGCAGACGCACTGGAGCGATAAAATTTATCAAACGTGGTCACAGCGCAACGTGCAAAGCGGCCAGCCGATGCAGATGATGAATCGACCTTAAAAGGACAGTGACTATGAAGGCTCTAAACAAAGTGGTTTTAATGGCTCTGCTGTTGGGCAGTTCATTAAGCTGGGCGCACACACCGCCCAAAACAGCCAAGGTGTTTTTTATTGGTTTAGAAGACGGTCAAACGGTCAGCAGCCCATTTACGGTTCAATTTGGTATTGAGGGATTTGGTATTACGCCCGCAGGCACTAAAGGCAAGCGTCGTCATACCGCCGGTCATCACCATCTGTTGATTGACCTTAAAGAGATGCCAGATATGGATGAGGCGATTCCACGAGATAAGTACCATCGGCATTTTGATCAAGGTGAAACAGAGGCGGTGTTAAATTTACCGGCGGGTGAGCATACCTTGCAACTGTTGTTGGGAGATGAGAGCCATGAACCGCAAGATCCGGCTTTGATTTCGAAGAAAATTCGGTTGGTTGTACGTTAACAATAAAAGGAGTTTGAGATGTGGTTTTTTCTGTTGATTTTTATTGTGGCGCTGTTTTTTGCCATAAAATTTTGGTTAGGTCAGCGTGTACCGCGTTTGAGCGCGCCAGATTCTCCGCTGGACTTGCTGAAAATGCGCTACGCAAAAGGTGAGATTGATGAGGATGAATTTCAGCGCTGTCGGTCAGAGTTGGAAAAACAGTGATTTTTTAAATTATCTATATGAGGGATAAATAATGTACCATTTTTTTGTGGATTTGAAAGGCACACTGTCTGAGTTTGAGCCGCGCTTGGTTGCAGCACTAAAAGCAGAGGGGTTTGGCATTATCACCGAAATTGATATTCAGGCTACTTTGAAAAAAAAGCTGGATATTGAAAAACGCCCCTATAAAATTTTAGGTGCGTGTAATCCTGGGTTGGCCAATCAAGCATTGGATTTTGAGCCAGAAATCGGTCTTTTATTGCCCTGCAATGTGGTGATCAGAGAATGTGATGATGAAACGGTACGGGTCTCTTTTATGGATCCTGAAGCGGTGTTAACGCTGGTGGATCGTGAAGAGGTGACGGTGTTGGCTAAAGAGGTGAAAGAGCGTTTACTACGGGTTATGCAAAGCCTGAAAAGCTAGACGTGAAGTTAAATTTAGAGAAAAAGGCACGTATACGTGCCTTTTTTATTGGCTGTTTATCTTTTTTTAACTCGACTTAAAAGCCAATAACCCCATATTCCAGATAAGAGTGAACCCACCAAAATAGCCAGTTTATCGGTGTACTGAAATAAACTATTGTCTTCAAAAGCCAGTGAAACAATAAACAGGCTCATGGTAAATCCAATGCCGGTTAAAACAGAAACGCCATACAGTTGCAGCCAATTGCTGTCGGTGGGCAGTTGTGCAATTTTGAGTTTAATCGCCAGCCAACTGAAGCCAAACACGCCGATCTGCTTGCCGAGAAACAGCCCAAAAATAATACCCATTGGTACCGATCCAGTCATCTGATCCAGTGAAATTTGGGTGACATTAACCCCTGCATTAACAAAAGCAAACAGGGGGAGAATGAAAAAGGCTGACCAAAAATGCAGGCTGTGTTCAATCTCTTTAAGGGGAGAAATGGCTTGATGCTGTTCATCTTCTGCGTTTAGAGGGATGGTAAAGGCCAGTGCCACACCCGCTAAAGTGGCGTGTACGCCGGATTTTAATACGCTTATCCAAAGCACCGCACCGACGATAAAATAGGCGGTCTTTTTGGCTACTCCAAAACGATTCATGGCGATTAAGGTGATAATGGCGCTGCTGGCAATCCACAAGGAGGTGGTTGATAAATCGGTGGTGTAAAACAGCGCAATAATCACAATGGCACCCAGATCATCAATAATGGCCAGCGCCATAAGAAAAATCTTCAGTGACACGGGGACACGGTTGCCGAGCAAGGAGAGTACCCCCAGTGCAAAGGCAATGTCGGTGGCGGTGGGGATCGCCCAGCCGTTGATGGCAATGGGGTTGTTTTGGTTTAGTAACAGGTAAAACAGCGCCGGTACCGCCATACCACCGATGGCTGCAATGGCGGGCAGAGTGATCTGTTTTAGGGAGGAGAGGTGGCCTTCTAAAATTTCTCGTTTGACCTCCAGTCCAATGAGCAGAAAAAAGATCGCCATCAGACCGTCATTAACCCAGTGGTAGAGGGATTTATCCAACTGCAATGCGCCGATGCGAATTTCCACATGCAGGTGTAAAAAATCGTTGTAGAGCCCTGATAGGGCGCTGTTGCTAAAAAACAGTGCTAAGGCGGTGGCGACCATCAACAGAATGCCGCTGGAGGACTCTTTTTGCACAAACTCATCAAGCATTTTCATGGTGTGACGGTTTCCAATTTGGGTTTTGAATGGATTGGTAAAACAGCTGCTTTAGCCGTTAGCGGCATGAATGAATCAGTCATGACTCCACTTCTTTAAAAAAGTTGCAATGTCATTCAGCACGGCAAAGCGATTGCGATAGGGGATGGAGAAGGCGGCAAGCATGTCAGTGTGGTTCATATTGGGGTAGATGTGTGTCTCAACCTGCCCCTTTTTTTCTTTCACTTTCTTTGCCATGTTAATAATGTTGCGTCGATAAACCGCTTGATCTTGATCGCCGTAGAGCAGCAGCAAGGGGGCTTCGTTGCCGGTCACAAAGTGACTGGGTTGAGACTTGATGTACTCCATGTTAGCAAATACTTTAGGCAGATAGGGTTTGTCGAAGATAAAATCGTAGGGTGCAGAGAGACCAATAAAACCGCGTATTTTTTGCTGTTTTTCTCTGCCAAGGTATTCTTCATTGACGGTCAGCATGGCGGCAATGTGGCCGCCAGCAGAGTGTCCCATAAGAAAAACCACTGGGTTTTTTTCTTGCCGATGAAATTGGTTCAATACCCAGCGCACGGCGTTGGCGCTGTCGTACATTATTTCTGCAAAACCGACCTCGGGGTAGTGGCGATAATCGGGAATCACCACACGATAGCCCTGTGTGGTTAACGCTTGGGCGACAAAACGATAATGGTCTTTAGCAAAGGTGCTGCACGCGCCCCAGCAACCGCCGTAGAAAAAAACAATCGTACCTTTGGCTTTTTCTTTGGGTTGGTAAACATCCAGTTTATTGGCGGCGTGAATGCCGTAGTTTTGATCGACTGTGAGGCTGTAACTGTCAAACCGAGCCAGTGTGTTGGCAACCAGCAGGGCGCTGTTTGAGCAGGCGCTGAGCAGTGGCGCTAGCAGCAGCAGAGATAATGTTTTCATTGTGGCTGGCAGTTCTCTGTTTAGAGGTATTGCTATACCATAACCATCTATATTGAAATTCACAATGAGAGAACGATGATTCCTTGGCATGAGATTGATACGGTTTTTTTAGATCTGGATGGCACATTGCTGGATCTGCATTTTGATAACCATTTTTGGTTGGAACATGTGCCGCAGCGGTACGCAGAAAAAAACGGTATGTCGCTGGCTTGGGCAAAAGAGGAGTTGATGCGGCGTTATTTGGCCATTGAGGGCAGTTTGCAGTGGTATTGCCTCGATCATTGGGGTGCTGAGCTGAATCTGGACATTGTGCAGCTCAAGCGCGAGATGCACCATTTGATTGCCATTCGTCCGGCGGTGGTGCCGTTTTTGGATGCTTTGCGCGCCGCCGGAAAACGGGTGGTGTTGGCCACCAACGCCCATCGGGGTACGTTGGTGTTGAAGATGGAAGTGACCAAATTAGAGGGGCATTTTGATGTTATGCACAGCGCCCATGATGACGGCACACCGAAAGAGCAGCCGGAATTTTGGCAGCAGATGCAGTTAAAAGAACCCTTTGATCCCGCCCGCTCGTTATTAATTGACGATAATGAGAATGTGTTAAGAGCCGCTCGTGAGTATGGCTTGGCGCATCTGTTGGGGATCAAGAAACCGGACAGCAGAGGCGCTGATAAGCAGTTGCTTGATTTTGTTATGCTGGAGAGTTTTGCTGATCTGCTGCCGGTTTTACCTGCAATAAAAGAGTGGGCTTAATGGGCTACCAACCGCCTTATTGCATTACTCCTGCCATTATTACGTTGATTGCAGAGATTAGCGAAAAGTTGGGGGCATTGGCGGTGCTACAAACCGGTGAAGATAAGTTACGTCTACGCCGAATTAACCGCATCCGAACCATTCAAGGCTCTCTTGCTATTGAAGGTAATACCTTAACCGAAGCACAAATCACCGCAGTTTTAGCAGGCAAGCCCGTTATTGCCCCACCGAAAGAGGTGCAAGAAGTGCGTAATGCACTGCAAGCCTATGAAAAACTCGATCACTGGCAAGCCGATCAACAAAATGATGTGCTGAATGCTCATCAGTTGTTAATGCAAGGTTTGATCGACGATGCAGGCCACTATCGCCAATCCGGTGTTGGAGTGATGCAGGGAGACGTAGTGATTCACATGGCACCTCCGGCCAATCGGGTTGCGGGTTTAATGCAGGATTTATTGCATTGGCTTAGGCACAGCAAAGAACACTCTTTGATTCGTAGTTGTGTGTTTCATTATGAATTTGAATTTATTCATCCCTTTGCCGATGGCAATGGTCGTATGGGGCGTTTATGGCAAACGCTGATATTAAGCCAATGGAAGCCGATCTTTGCCCATTTGCCTGTTGAAAGCCTCGTTTACGCGCATCAAGCGGAGTATTATCTTGCTTTGCAAGAGAGTACCGAACAGACCAATTCTGCTCCATTTATAGCGTTTATGTTGCAGCGAATTTTAGAAGCCTGTGTATCTGCTAGCGATCAAGTAACCGATCAAGTAAGCGATCAAGTAAACACGCTGTTAAAGGTGCTGTATAAGCATTCAGTCCTGACCGCAGATGAGTTGCTAAAACAGTTGGGTTTAAAGCATCGACCAACGTTTCGTAAAAATTACTTAACTCCCGCATTACAAAATAATTTGATAACGATGACACAGCCTGATCGGCCTAAAAGTCCAACACAAAAATATCGTTTAACGGGCAAGGGACTTTCTTGGGCAAGTAAGCGATAGCCGCTTGCGAGTGGGGTTTAGCGTATCTGTTGGGGATCAAACGACCGGACAGCAGAGGCGCTGATAAGCAGTTGCTTGATTTTTTGATGGTGGATAATCTTGCGAATTTGTTGTTGGTAGGGTAGCATTATTTTTTTTAAAAAAAGGGGCTGAAATCGTGTTTAAGGTTATATGGAGTTTTGGTTTTATGTTGCTGTCATTTACATCTTACGCAGATTTAAGTGAAGCTTATAATTTGTCTAAGGGTGAGGCATTAGCTGGCTGTATCGAAAGAAAAATTCCGATTATTGACAGAATTAGAGTTTCCGATATACGGTCATATACTAAATATGACAAGCATTATATATCCTTGAGTTCAAATAGTATTTATGTGGATTATGATTCCAGTAAAAGTATGATTACTATGCTTTATGTGAAAAATTATGATGTAAGTGAAAGGACAAAAATAGAAGATGCAAAAAAATCTTTGCAGAATATAAAGTCCTTATTATTTGTTCCAGCATTATCATTGTGTTCCAGTGTTATTGGGATAAAAAATTCAGTAAAATTTTCAATGGGTTTTATGGACCCAGCATTTAAAGATAGATTACAAAAAGTAATTGTTCATATGGATGAAAGTGGAGTTTTTTTACTGCCTTGATGGGGCGTGCTTTAAAATTTTCATAAATATTTTTTTGACTGGGCTACATAATGCAACGCCAACCAAACGGTCTGTTCTTCAGCATCCGTCCTGCACACTCGGTGCTTCCGGTGTGCTGGGATGTGTAACCAGTCACCGACGTTCAATGCCGCATTTTGAGTCGGCTCAATAAACTGCAATTCTGCGCTGCCTTGCAGCAGTAACACCCATTCATCTTGATCTTGATCGTACCACTCATCTTCTGCTGTGCTCTGACCCTGAGAAACAATGCGCTCCAGTTTGAAATTCGCTGTTTCCAGTAGAGTAGTGAACAGCTCTTCTGGTAGTTGAGCTGGAATATTGGCAAACAGGTTTTCCCTTTTCATCTCAGATCGTTCTTTAGGTTAAAAGGATGACGTTCTACTCCAACAACCGCTTCAAATACCGACCCGTATGCGAAGCTGGATTTTCGCTCACCTCTTCCGGTGTGCCGCGTGGCGATAATCTGACCGCCACCGCTGCCACCTTCTGGGCCTAAATCAATCACCCAATCGGCGGTTTTGATCACATCCAAATTGTGCTCAATCACCACAATGGTATTGCCGTGATCCCGCAGCCGATGCAGCACTTTTAGCAGTTGGGCGATGTCATGAAAATGCAGCCCTGTGGTGGGTTCATCCAAAATATAGAGGGTTTTTCCCGTATCCCGTTTGGATAACTCCCGCGACAGCTTGACCCGCTGTGCTTCACCGCCAGAGAGGGTGGTGGCGTTTTGCCCCAAGGTGATGTACGACAACCCCACATCCATCAAGGTCTGTAATTTGCGTTTAATCACCGGAATGGCGTGGAAAAAGTCCAACGCTTGCTCCACGTTCATCTCCAACACCTGATGAATGTTTTTGCCTTTGTAACGGGCATCCAAGGTTTCACGGTTGTAACGCTTGCCCTTACAGACATCGCAAGGCACATAAATATCGGGTAAAAAGTGCATCGCCACCTTGATCAGACCGTCGCCCTGACAGGCCTCGCAGCGTCCGCCTTTGACATTAAAGCTGAAGCGTCCGGGTTTGTAGCCCCGTGAACGCGCCTCTTCGGTACCGGCAAACAGCTCCCTAATGGGAGTGAAAAGGCCAGTGTAGGTGGCAGGGTTTGAGCGCGGCGTGCGACCGATGGGGCTTTGATCAATATCGACGATTTTGTCGATCAGTTCCATGCCTAAAATGGCCTCCACTTCTGCAGGTGAGGTGCTGGCACCGTTCAGCTCTCGTGCCACGTAGCGGTACAGCGTGTCGTTGATCAGAGTCGATTTACCCGAACCAGAGACCCCAGTAACACAGGTCAGCAGGCCGCAGGGGATCTCAATGGAGACCTGTTGCAGGTTGTTGCCGCTGGCTTTTTTGATCTGTAGGTTCTCAGCACCCACTGCGGTGCGCTGTGCTGGCACGGCAATTTTTTCTGCCCCGCTCAAATAGCGTCCCGTCAGAGAATTGGGGTTGTTCTCTACTTCTGCCGGGGTGCCTTCGGCAACGATGTGGCCGCCGTGCAGACCGGCACCAGGGCCGATGTCCACCACGTAGTCGGCGTTGCGAATCGCCTCTTCATCGTGTTCCACCACAATCACCGTATTGCCCAGATCGCGCAGGTGGTGCAGGGTTTTGAGCAGCCGTTCGTTGTCGCGCTGATGCAGGCCGATGGAGGGTTCATCAAGAATGTACATCACTCCGACCAAGCCGGCTCCGATCTGGCTGGCAAGGCGGATGCGCTGGGCTTCACCACCGGAAAGGGTGTCGGCGCTGCGTTGCAAATTGAGGTAATTCAGCCCCACATTGACCAAAAAATTGAGGCGTAACTCAATCTCTTTGACGATCTTCTCGGCAATTTGTCCCTGTTTGCCTGGCAGGCTGAGTTGGGCAAAAAAGTCACGGCATTCGCCGATGGCCAGAGCACTGATTTCGGGCAGGTTGTGCTCCAAAATAGTGACGTGGCGCGCAGCTTCGTTGAGGCGCGTGCCGTGACAGTCGGGGCAGCGTTGGTGAGAGAGGTATTTGCTCAGCTCTTCGCGCACGGCGTTGGATTCGGTTTCGCGGTAACGGCGCTCCATATTGGGCAAAATGCCTTCAAAACTGTGTTGGCGCACGCTTTTTTCACCACGATCATTGACGTAATGAAATTCGATTTTTTCGCCGTTATTGCCGTTCAGAATGAGCTTTTGTTGCGCTTCGCTCAGCTCTTCAAAGGCGGTGTCAATTTTGAAACAGTAGCGTTTGGCCAAGGATTGAATCAGTTGAAAATAGTAGGTGTTGCGTCGATCCCAGCCGCGAATGGCTCCGCCTGCCAGACTCAAATGTGGGTTGTTGACCACTCGATCAGGATCAAAAAATTGTTTGGCACCCAGACCGTTGCAGGTGGGGCAAGCGCCAACGGGGTTATTAAACGAGAACAAGCGCGGCTCCAGCTCATTTAGAGAGTAACCGCACTCGGGGCAGGCAAAGTTGGCGCTGAAGGTCAGGGCGACTCGCTCGGGTTCGTCCATCCAGATAATTTTGGCAATGCCGTCAGTCAATTGCAGCGTGGTCTCTAGGGATTCAGCCAGTCTCAGTGCCAGATCGTTACGGACTTTAAAGCGATCCACCACCAGTTCAATGCTGTGTTTGCGGCGCAGATCCAGTTTGGGCGCGTGCTCCAGTTCGACGATTTCACCGTCGATGCGCGCGCGCAAAAACCCTTGAGCACGAAAACCTTCCAGCAGCTGCAGATGTTCGCCTTTGCGTCCTTGTACCACGGGGGCGAGCAGCATCAGCTTGTCGCCTTCGGGCAAATTTAAAATCTGATCCACCATCTGGCTGATGGTTTGCGATTGCAGCGGCGTGTGGTGTTTGGGGCAGCGTGGTGTTCCGGCTCGGGCGAAAAGCAGCCGCAGGTAGTCGTAAATTTCGGTGATGGTACCAACGGTGGAGCGCGGGTTGTGGGAGGTGGTTTTCTGTTCGATGGAGATGGCCGGTGATAGGCCTTCGATGTGATCCAGATCGGGTTTTTCCATCACCGATAAAAATTGCCGTGCGTAGGTGGAAAGGGATTCCACATAACGGCGCTGCCCTTCGGCAAACAGGGTGTCAAAGGCGAGGGAGGATTTACCCGATCCCGATAAGCCAGTAATGACAATGAGTTGATCTCGGGGAAGATCAAGGTCTATGTTTTTTAGGTTATGCGTGCGCGCACCACGAATTCGAATCATGTCCATAGAATGTAGGGGAAGCCTTAAAGAGTGTGAGGTTGTCTGCGCTGCGACTACCCAGCCGAGGCGGTAAACTGCTAATATACGCCGTTCGCATATGAGTAGGCAAAGGGGAAATGAAGAAAAACACCGTTGAAGAAGAAGGGTTGTTACCGGCTGAAAAGCGGGCGGCGGCTTCTTTATCGTTGATTTATGGCCTGCGGATGCTGGGTCTGTTTATGATCTTTCCGGTCTTTGCCCTCTATGCGATGGATTTCGAGGGAGCCACGCCTCTACTGGTGGGTTTGGCAATGGGCATTTATGGCCTGACACAGGCGATTTTTCAGATTCCTTTTGGCTTGCTTTCGGATCGCATCGGGCGTAAGCCGGTGATTGCGATGGGTTTGCTGATTTTTGCCTTGGGGAGCGTCTTGGCGGCGCTCTCTAATGATATTTTTTGGGTCATTATGGGGCGAGCGTTGCAGGGTTCGGGAGCCATCGCAGCGGCGATTATGGCCTTGGCTGCGGATCTGAGTCGTGAAGAGCAGCGCACCAAAATGATGGCCTTTATTGGTGCCAGCATCGGCCTCTCCTTTTCGGTAGCGCTGGTTTTGGGGCCATTATTGGTGCGTTGGACGAGCATTTCGGGTCTGTTTTGGTTGACGGCGGTGTTGGCCATCGGCGGCATTGCGGTGCTTTATCTCTGGGTACCCACCCCCCATCGCAGTCAGCATCATCGAGATACGCAGCCGATTCCGGCGGAGTTGAAATCGGTGTTGAAAAACAAGGCGTTGCTGCGTCTGGATGCAGGTATTTTTATTCTGCACATGATCTTGACCGCCTGTTTTATCGCCGTGCCATTGGCGCTGGCGGATACCGGTCTGCCCGCCGCCGATCATTGGCAGGTTTACTTGCCCATGTTGCTGATTTCATTAGGGGTGATGGTGCCTTTTGTGATCATTGCGGAGAAAAGGCGGCAGATGAAGTTTGTCTTCTTACTCGCTATTTCAGTGATTGCCACTTCTTTGTTGTTGTTGGGATGGATGCACGAATCGGTTTGGCAGATTGGGATTTTATTGACCCTGTTTTTCTCCGCTTTCAATGTGCTGGAGGCGATGCTGCCTTCCTTGATCTCCAAGCTGGCTCCGCCTGCGCGTAAGGGCAGCGCGATGGGGGTGTATACCACCTCGCAGTTTTTGGGTGCTTTTGTTGGTGGGGTGTCGGGCGGTGCGTTGTACGGAGCGTGGGGCGCGCAAGGGGTGTTTTGGGTGGCGGCGCTGATGGCTGTTTTGTGGTGGTCGATTGCGCAGCGAATGGAAAAACCAAAACACCTAAGTGGTTATTTGCTCAAACTCAAAGAGATCAGCGAAGAGCGCGCCGATGCCTGTGCGGCGCGTTTGAGTCAAGTGAAAGGCGTGGCCGAAGCGGTGGTGGTGGTGGAAGACCAGATCGCCTATTTGAAGGTGGATAAAACGCAGTTGGATGAAACGGCTTTGAAAGCGGTGTGTGCGGGGTGATGGGGGCGGCGCTTACGGATCGCATCAGCTCAAAAATTCATTTTGAGCTGGAAGAAGATACTCCCTTACCTTATTTTTTTGATGTTACCCACTACGCCAGTATCAATGACGACAAACTAAAAGCGCACATTGATCAGTTTGGAAAAGTTTTTTATTGCGCTTCATCTATTTCACGCAAATAACGAAACAGCGAGCGGCTGCTTTTCGGTGTTTTATCGAGTTCGATCTCTTTACAGGCGTTGCGCACCAGTTGGCGTAGCTTCTGACGATCCGCCTGCGGGTGTCGCTCTAAGTAATCTTGTTGTGCTTGATTATCCCCACTGAGCAGTTTGTCGCGCCACGTTTCCAACTGTTTAAAGCGTTGATTCTCTTGCAGACCTCGGTTTTTGATCTTCTCCAGCTCAGATAAAATCGGTTCCACATCACAATTTCTCAGCAATTTAGCAATGAACTGAAACTGGCGTTTGATACCACCGTAAGAGTTGATTTTTCGCGCCACGCCCACCGCGTGTTCCAGCGAATCGCTCATGGGGATTTTTTTTAGATCGTTGTCGTTGAGAGCGACGATTTCCTTACCCGCTTTGAGCAAAAATTGCGCGTCTCGTTTCAGCTGGCTGCGGCTCGGCTCCAGCTCCTCTACAAAGGGTTTGTTTAACTGGGGGTCGATGGTGCGCATTAGGGTGCTCTCTTGTCGGTGGTGGATAAAAAGGTGACGGCGGTCAGTTCCATGCGTGCCACCAGCTTGTTGTTTTTATGTTGTTCGATGCGAATGGGCAGGTTGTGCAGTTTGGGAGCCAGCCAGATCATGCCTATTTCCTTTCCAGGATCGCGTGTTTGGCGTACTTTGATGCTGTCATACGAACCGTGTGGGGTTTGGATGGTTTCGTGGCCTTGATTGATGAAGGTTAACAGACGTGGGGTGCCTTTTTCGTTCACCTGTAGGCTGAAGCGTTGCCACGGTTGAGGGCGTTGCATCAGATGCAACAAGGCAGAGGCGTGATCCAAGGTGCCTTCGGTTAGTGTCGAAGTGTGTTGTGTGCCTTTGCTGCTGACGGTCAAGGTGTGGTGTTGCCAATCGAAGTGGCTCTCAGCCTGTTGGCCTTTTTGGTCCGACTGGTAATGCAGGGAGCGCAGTTGACCGTTGTGCCACTCCAGCTCACTGCGTTCATTGATCGGTTTGATATTGAGCATGGCCGCCAAGCCCACGGCTTTGGTGTGGCTGCGATAGCGCCAGCGTTGCTCGGCTAAGGGAATCAGGCTCAGTTCGGTTTCGGCGGCGATGATCAGGTCGTTGCCCAATTCGTAGCGCGCTTTGAACGGCGTGGGGGGCGTGGGCTGTGCCAGCACCACAGGCATCCAGAGCGCGAGCAGTAGGGCAAGACCGTAGGTTTTAGGCTTGAGGTGTTTCATCTTGTAAAGTCTCATTGGCGATCATCCTTGGGTTGAAACGCAGCGCTTGGGGCAGAACTTGGCCATCCAGTCGCAGTTCAGGTTTGCAGCTCAAGCGCCCTTGGGCAAACCACATCACCACCAGTGGGTAGATTTGATGCTCTTGCACTAACACTCGTTGTGCCAAACTGTCCGCTGTGTCGTTGGCTTCCACGGGCACACTGGCCTGTAAGACCACCGGCCCGCCGTCCAGTTCGGCGGTGACAAAATGCACGCTGCTGCCGTGTTCAGATTCATCTGCATTCAGTGCCTGCTGGTGGGTGTGCAAGCCACGAAACTTGGGCAGCAGAGAGGGGTGTATGTTGAGCATCCGTCCGGCGTAGTGATTGACAAAACGCTCGCTGAGGATGCGCATAAAACCGGCTAAAATGACCAAGGCCGGTTGATGCACATCAATGCGCCGTTGCAGTTCGGCATCAAAATCTTCACGGCTGGAATAGGCTGTGTGATCCAACCATTCGTTATGAATGCCCGCTTGTTGCGCCCGTTGCAAACCGTACGCCTGTTGGCGGTTGCTGATCACCGCTTTGATCTCAATCGGCAGCGTTCCGGCGTGTTGCGCGTCGATGAAGACTTGCAAATTGGAGCCGCTGCCGGAGATTAAAATTACCACTGGCAGCGAGGTTGACGCTGATTTCATGAAGCGGCAACCATCTCAACGCTGGGTTTTTTGCGCTCACTGCTGGCGATTTCACCGATGTGCCAGACCTCTTCGCCAGCCTCTTTGAGCTGCGTCAACGTGCTCTCCAGTGCCTCTGCTGCCACCACCAGCACCATGCCGATGCCGCAGTTAAAGGTGCGTAACATCTCTTCGTCGCTGATGTTGCCTTTCTCTTGAAGCCATGCAAAGACCGGTTGTTGCGACCAGCTTTTGTCGTTTACTTTGGCAACGCAGTGATCGGGCAGCACCCGAGGCAGGTTCTCCAGCAGACCGCCGCCGGTGATGTGCGCCATTGCATGAGGGGGTTGACTGGCGCACAGCGCCAGCAGAGGTTTGGCGTAGATGCGGGTCGGTGCCAGCAGCGCGGAGGCCAGATCGGTGTCACCGCACGGCGTACTCAGATCATCGCCGCTGACGTGCAGCACTTTGCGAATCAGCGAATAACCGTTGGAGTGGGGGCCGGAGGAGGCCAAACCGATCAGTTGATCGCCAGCGTTGACTTTTTCTCCGGTGATGATTTTATCTTTGTTGACAATGGCCACACAGAAGCCTGCCAGATCGTAGTCGTCGTTGGCGTACATGCCGGGCATCTCGGCGGTTTCGCCGCCGATCAGTGCGGCTCCCGCCTGTTTACAACCTTCGGCAATGCCTTCGACGACGCTGGTGGCAACGTCGATATCGAGTTTGCCGGTGGCGTAATAATCTAGGAAAAAGAGAGGTTCTGCTCCTTGCACGATCACGTCGTTGGCGCACATGGCGACCAGGTCAATGCCGATGGTGTTGTGTTTTTTCAGCTCGATGGCAAGACGCAGCTTGGTGCCAACGCCGTCGGTGCCGGAGACCAAGACGGGCTGGGGATAACGATCCAGCGGGATCTCAAACAGACCGCCAAAGCCGCCAAAACCGCCCATCACTCCGGCACGTTGGGTGCTGGCTACAGCCGGTTTGATGCGTTCAACCAGACGATTACCGGCGTCAATATCGACACCCGCATCACGATAACTCAGGGATTTTGTGGGTTTGCTCATAAGATGGCGCTGTGCTGGGCACGGACTCCTAGGGTTGATTAAGGATCTGCAAGGATAAGACAAAGCTGGTATTGTACATCGTCCTGTTTTGTTACGGTAATGGCAGTTTGATTTTGTTATGAATAAGAGAAAATGGCGTTCGGTATTTGCGGTGATGATGATGTTGACGTTGGTGCCAACGGTGGCTCAGGCGACGTTGGTCACGGGGTTGTACAGTGCTGAGGTGACGGTGAAGGGGCAGGGCTCTGTTCAACGATCACAGGGTTTTCGGCAGGCTCTGAAAAAGGTGATTGGCAAAATCAGCGGTGATCAGCGGCTGGCGGCCAGTAAGGGTTTACGCGGCTTGATTAAAAAAGCGCCGCGTCTGGTACAGCAATACCATTATCGGCCTTTAAGTAATGTAGAAAAAGCGCTGAAAAAAAACGCCAGAAAGAGTCACGCTTTGGTGGTGCAGTTTGTGGCGGATCGTCTCAATCAAGAGTTAACCACATTGCAGATTCCGCTTTGGGATGCAGATCGGCCACAGACCTTGGTTTGGATTGCTTTGGAATACAACCGTGAACGACAAATTCTCAGTAATAACAGCAGGATGGGTAAGTTTGAGGTTTCTGATCTGTTACGCAAACGTGCGTTGGATCGAGGTCTGCCGGTGCTGTTGCCGTTGATGGACATGGAAGATCAGCAGGCTTTGAGTTACAGCGATCTGCGTGGCGGTTTTGCGGATCGCATTCAAGCGGCATCGCAGCGGTATCGTACTTATGCCATTCTTTCTGCTAGCGTCCGTCAGAATCGCAGCGGTTCATGGAGTGGTGAGTGGTTGTTGGATGTGGCGGGTGAGAGCAAAACGTGGCGTTCCGTGGGCAGTTTGGCCTCGGTGTTTGCACAGGGTTTTGACGGCTTAGCCGAGGAGCTGTCGGCACGGTTTGCCACCAGTCAAAATGTGGAGGTGCAAACGTTGAAGCTGGAAGTGCGTGGTGTTCAAGGTTTGCAAGATTATGTGCGTTTGAACCGTTATCTAAACGGTTTGGCGATGGTGGAGAGTGCCGACATCAGCCGCTTGACTCCCGATTTTAATCAGTATTTGTTGCGAGTGAAAGGCGATATCGGTGACTTGCAACGGAGCATCTCTTTGGGGCGTTTGTTGAGCCCGCATCAAGAGTCGGGATTGGTGGTTGAGGAAGCGTTGAAGATGGATCTTCGTTATCAGTTGTTGCCGTAGGGGCTTGAAAGAATGTAAAAAACTGGACCAACCTCAGCGTTTTCAGTTTAAAAAAAAGCTGCAATCCTTGCGTTCGAACCCAAAAAAGGTGTCCGCAAATGAGCGAACAACAAAACTACCGCCTGATCGCTGCCAGTGTGCTTCTGGCTCTGCTGTTTTATCTGTTATCCCCCATTTTATTGCCGTTT
This sequence comes from Gammaproteobacteria bacterium, assembly GCA_030949385.1. Taxonomy (NCBI): domain Bacteria; kingdom Pseudomonadati; phylum Pseudomonadota; class Gammaproteobacteria; species Gammaproteobacteria bacterium. The sequence goes on from JAUZSP010000008.1 coordinate 168,639, forward strand.
CTGGTTGCTGCTCTGTTGGCCTATCTGGGTGATCCGCTGGTGGATCGTTTGGAGCTGCGGCGGATTTCTCGCCAGTGGGCGGTGGTGATTGTGTTTGTGGTTCTGTTTCTGATTTTAACCCTGTTGGCACTGTTGCTGATTCCGCTCTTGGCTCAGCAAATCTCGGCTTTGATTACTAAACTTCCACTTTATCTTGATTATCTTCAGTTGCATTTTATTCCAAGTTTTAGTGCTGCTTTGGGTCTGGAGCCGCAGCAGTTTGATCTGTCGGCGCTGAAAAAGGTCGCGGTTGAAGAGTGGCAGAAAACCGGCGGTCTGTTTGCTAATTTGCTGCTCTATCTTTCTCATTCGGGGGTGCTGTTATTGGCGTGGTTGGCCAATCTGGTGCTGATTCCGGTGGTGACGTTTTATCTGTTGCGCGATTGGGATATTTTAATGGGACGGCTGGATGAGATGTTGCCTCGATCTCAAGCGCCGACGGTGCGTAAATTAGCACTGGAGTCGGATCGGGTGTTGGGTGCGTTTCTGCGTGGTCAGTTGTCGGTGATGGCGGCGTTGGCGCTGATTTATTCGCTGGGCTTGTGGTTGGCGGGCGTGGAGTTGGCGCTGTTGATCGGTACTTTCGCTGGGCTGGTCAGTTTTGTGCCTTATCTGGGTTTTATTTTGGGGCTGTTGCTGGCTTCGGTGGCGATGCTGTTTCAGCAGCCCGAGTTGGCGGCGCTGCTGCCGGTGTTGCTGGTGTTTGTCGTCGGTCAGGTGGTTGAAGGGGCTTTGTTAACCCCGTGGTTGGTGGGAGACCGCATCGGTTTGCATCCGGTGATGGTGATTTTTTCGGTATTGGCAGGTGGTCAACTGTTTGGTTTTGTGGGAATATTGTTAGCTCTGCCGGTGGCAGCTGTGATCGCGGTGTTGATGCGCCATGCTCATGAGCAGTATCGCCAGAGTGAGTTTTACGACTCGATTCAGGAGTCGAGTATGGAACCACTTGGAAAGCAACAAGGAGATAAAGAGTGAATAAATACCGTGTTTTAATGCTGTTGTTTGGGGCATGGATTGGCCTCTCGTTGAACGCCTGTGTCTGTGTTGACTGTGGTTATACGCCAGTGCCGGATGCAAAACCGATCTACCTTTCTTACACAGATTTAAGAGCCTCGGTGGCGGTGAAACCTGCTCAGCCATTGCTCAAACCCGCCAAAATTTACAGTTACCAAAACCATTTGTTTATTAATGAGCCCAATCAGGGCGTGCATGTTTTTGATAATATCGATAAAACAGCACCGCAAAACATCGGTTTTATTTCTATTCCAGGTAATGTGGACATTGCGATTAAAGGCGGTTTTCTCTACGCAGACAGTTATATTGATTTGGTGGTGATTGATATACGAGATCCAGCCAATATTTTGGAGGTGGGACGACAGAAGGCTATTTTCCCTTACGACGCGTATCAAAATGTGCCGCAGCAAGTGTACTTGGGCTGGGTGGATGAGAGTAAGGGTGTGGTAGTGGGGTTTAATTATGGGAGCGGTCAATGAACAGCGTAAAAATAGTAGCCGGTTTGTTGCTGATGTTGTTGATGGGGTGCGATGGCGGTACGGGGTCAGGAGGTGGTAGCAGCAGTGCGGCTTCTACTGGGCAGGCGGGTTCCATGAGCCGTTTTTCCCTGAACGGGAATAAGTTATACGCCATCACCCAAACGGCTAACTCGGGTTGGGCGAATACGGTGCAGCTGTTTGATATTACCGATCCAGCAGCGCCGACACCATGGAGTCAGTTGAAGACCAATTTTGGCATCGAAACTCTATTCAGTGTTGATAATCGGCTTTATATTGGAGCCATGAATGGAATGTATATTTATGACATCACCGACCCTGCTTTTCCACAGTTAAAGGGCAGTTACACTCACGCCACGGCCTGCGATCCGGTGGTGGTGCAGGGCATTTATGCCTTTGTGACCTTGCGTAGCACGGCGGGTGCGGGGCGCTGTTGGGGCAATCAAAATCAGTTGGATGTGGTGGACATTGCTGATGCTACGTTACCGACCTTGGCGCGCAGTTATCCGATGCAGTCACCCAAGGGTTTGGCCATTGCTGGCACGACTCTGTTTGTTTGTGATGATGTGGCCGGTCTGAAAGTATTGGATGTGACAGATCCGTTGAACATCAGCACCATCGAGGTGCGCGCTGAGATCAATTGTTATGATTTGATTGCGGATAACGGTACTTTAATTGTGAGCAGTAAAGCAGGGGTTTATCAGTACGATTATACGGTTTCGCCGATTGTTTTATTGAGTGAGATTCCGCTGGCAAGCGTGCCGTAACAATGGAGTATCGCCAAATTATTTTGGTTTGAATGGATTAAAACTATGAGTGCAACCACGCTGGAGTTGTTTTTTATTGATGGCCAGCCGGAAGGCATGTTGACGGCGGAAGTATTTGGCTGGACAGGACATATTTTGGTAACACCAAGAACCCGATTGCCAGCGGCTTTGAAACGAAAAGAGAGTGGTTACACGGGCGTTTATATCTTGCTTGGGGAGCAGGGCGAGCAGCCATTGGCTTACATTGGCGAGGGTGAAAACATTGCCAACCGCATCAAGAGTCACGATGCGCAAAAAGATTGGTGGACAAAAGCCGTTCTGATTACGTCTGCGGCAAATAATTTACATAAAGCCCATGTCCAATATCTGGAGTCGAGTTTGGTAAAACAGGCGACTAAGGCGGCAAATATGGCATTAGAAAATGGTACAACGCCTTCTTTGCCCGGTCTTTCTGAAGCAGCACAAGCGAATATGGAGGCGTTTATTAAGCAGTTGTTAATGGTGTTGCCTGCGCTGCGAGTGGACCTGTTTCGAAATAATGTCAAAGCAAATTTGCCGCAGGAAAACGCGGTACTGCAACCTGAAAAAGAGATTCCAATTTTTGAACTAACTTTGAAAAAAGAAGGTATAACAGCCACAGCCATTTTGAATGGCAGTGACTTTATTGTGCAAAAAGGTTCATTGGCGAAAGGGACGTATACGGGGGGGCGTAGTGTGAAAGCGCATTATTGGAAACAGTACGACAAGCTGGTTGAGCAAGGTATTTTGAGGGATCAGGGAAAGCATAAGGTCTTTACTCAGGATTACGCTTTTTCGAGTACCAGTGCGGCGGGTGCGGTGTGCAATGGTCGCTCTACAGCCGGGCCTACTGCATGGAAAGTGCAGGGCACAGGGCAAACTTATAAAGAGTGGGAAGCTGCTCTTCTGGCTGAAACCTAAAGATCCAGTATTGAATATTCAGTGATGGAAATAGGGCGGAAAATTTTCCGTCCCTACGTTTATCTAAATCATTTTTGCAGCTTGGCCGCGATCTCGGCTACCCGTTTTCCCAATGCTTTACAGAGCACTTTTTCATCTTCGCTTAGGGGTAATTCTCCCTGGCCTCCGGCGGTGTGGGTTGCTCCATAGGGAGAGCCGCCGCTGGTGGTTTCCATCAAACGCGGTTCGCTGTAGGGGATGCCGACAATCAACATGCCGTGGTGCAGCAGTGGCAACATCATAGAGAGCAGGGTGGACTCTTGGCCGCCGTGAGAACCGGCGGTGGAGGTGAACAGGGCGGCGGGTTTGCCCACCAGTTCACCGCCAAACCAGGCACTGCTGCTGTCATCCCAAAACTGTTTCATTGGCGCGGCCATATTGCCAAAATGGGTGGGGCTGCCGAGAACCAAACCGGCACAGTCGTGCAGATCTTGTTCGTTGGCGTAGGGTGCGCCTTGATCGGGAATCGTATCAGCGACCGCATCGCAGACCCGAGAGACATCCGCCACCGTGCGGAGTTTTGCTTCCATGCCGTTGACGCTTTCCACGCCGCGCGCGATGTATTTGGCCATTTCGGCGGTGCAACCTTCACGGCTGTAGTAGAGCACCAAAATCTCTGCCATCAGAGAATCTCCAGAATCAGAGTGGGTGGGCGACCGATGGCGGCTTTGCCCTCTTTGATCACAATGGGACGTTCGATCAGGCGTGGAAATTTGACCATCGCAGCGATGAGTTGAGCTTTGCTGAGTGAGCTGTTATCCAGTTGGTTATCGAGGTACTCGGATTCGTGTTTGCGCATCAATTGACGTGGTTCCAAACCGAGCTGCTCTAAAATCTGTTGTAGTTCTTCGGTGCTGGGGGGTGTTTTTAGGTACTCGATTACCTTAGGTTCGATGCCCTTTTCTTGTAATAACTCTAGGGTCTGGCGGCATTTTGAACAGCTGGGATTGTAATAAAGAGTGGTTTGAGTGGTTTTTGTCATCAATTTTCTCGCTTGAGTGGGGGTTTGCTTGACCTTCTCTAGTGCTGGATGATAGTTTCAAGCGAACATTTGCAGATGAGTAAGGGAAGAGAGAATACTTGATCGTATGAATTTGGGAAAGCGCGCAGTGTGGTTTCTGTTGCTCGGAGTACTTTCGGCGTGCGCCGGAGTTCCGATTCAGGAGATGAGTGACGCACGCCAAGCGATTTATTCGGCGCGCATGGCTTTGGAGCAAGAGCCAGAGAGTGCTGCGATTCAAGATGCAGAGGCGTTATTGAAAAAAGCCGAGCAGCGTCTGCGAGCCGGTGAATATAGTCTGGCTCGGCAGATGGCCGCTGAGGCAAAAATGATGGCCATTCGTGCTCGTCAGATTCAAATGCCTTGATTCGGTTTAGTGGTTTCTGGCTCCGTTTATTAAGCGCCGTAGGGCGCTTTTTCTATGTCCGATTGAACTTCAAAATGGAACGGCTTTCTGAGACTGGGGTTTTAGTTGAGCCTGTTATGTCATTAATGATGGAGAAAAAATATGAAGATTAATCGTTTATTGGTGGCGCTGGTGCTGCTGTTGGGAGTGGGAACTGCATCGGCAGTGGATTGGGAATTGACCAAGATGGACGGTAAAACAGCCAATTTAACCGATTATCACGGCCAGTGGGTGATCGTTAATTTTTGGGCCACGTGGTGTCCGCCTTGCCGAGAAGAGATTCCTGAGCTGATTCACTTTCATGATGAACAGAAAGGCAAAGCAGTGGTGCTCGGCATCGACTTTGAAGAGTTGGAAGCGGGGGTGCTGGAAGAGTTTGTCGATGAATACATGATGAGTTACCCCATTTTTACCTTGAAGCCGAGCAACATGACCCCCTTGGGTTCGGTGCCCGGTTTACCCACCACCTACATGATTGCGCCGACGGGCGAAGTGGTAGCACGACAAGTGGGCATGGTCTCAGAAGAGATGCTGATTTCGTTTATGCAAAGCTGGGAAGAAGAAAACAAGGTGACGACAGAGTCAAAAGTCGAAACTCAAAAACCGTAATCGTTGGTCAAGTGGTGAGGAGCGTGCTGGCATGGTGGCTTTAGCAAAACAAGGCAAACTCACGTTGCAGTGGGCTTTGGATGAGTTGTTGAGCGACGGTCTGCTCAGTGAGGATAACGTCGGCCTGCTGGCGGTTTTGGGGCAGACGGACAATCAAAAGCAGCAGGTGTTAATCACCATTGCCGAGCGTAATTTGCCCAATCACAAGGAGTCAAAAAAAACCCTCTTTTTGGAGTTTTTAATCGAGTGGTTGGCGCTTAAAGTGGCGCTGCCGTATTACCGCATTGATCCATTGAAGATTGATGTGGCGGCGGTGACGGCGGTGGTTTCGTATGCGTATGCGAAGCGCTTTAATGTCTTGCCGGTGGAAGTGACGTCCAGTGAGGTGACCTTTGCCACTGCTGAGCCGTTTGTAAACGAGTGGCAGCATGAGATGGAGCACATTTTACGCAAGCAGATTGTGCTGGTGGTGGCCAACCCTCGGGACATCGAACGTTATCTGCTGGAATTTTTTACCCTCTCGCGCTCCATTTCTGGGGCGGCCAAAGATCGCAGTCACATCAGCTCCAATGGCGGGGTGCAAAATTTAGAGCAGTTGATGGATCTGGGGCAGAAATCGGCTCTGGATGCCAACGATCAACATGTGGTTAACATTGTTGATTGGTTGTTGCAGTACGCCTTTGAACAGCGCGCCAGTGATATTCATCTGGAGCCGCGCCGTGAGCAGGCCAATGTGCGCTTTCGTATTGATGGCATGTTGCATCAGGTCTATGAAATTCCCTCGGCGGTGATGGCAGCGGTCACCAGCCGCATTAAAATTTTGGGGCGTATGGATGTGGCGGAAAAACGCCGTCCACAAGACGGTCGGCTTAAAACTCGTACCCCAGAAGGCAAAGAGATTGAGCTGCGCCTCTCTACCATGCCATCGGCTTTTGGGGAAAAGTTGGTGATGCGAATTTTTGATCCCGATGTGCTGTTAAAAAACAGCACGGAACTGGGCTTTAACAAGCAAGAGAGTGATATTTGGCAAAAGTTGATCCACCAACCCAATGGCATTGTGTTGGTCACTGGCCCCACTGGCTCGGGGAAAACCACCACGCTTTATTCCAGTTTGCGTCAATTGGCCACTCAAGAGGTGAATCTTTGCACCATTGAAGACCCCATTGAGTTGGTGGAGCCGAGTTTTAACCAGATGCAGGTGCAGCACAACATTGAGCTGGATTTTGCCGCTGGGGTGCGCACCCTGCTGCGCCAAGATCCCGATATTATTATGATCGGTGAAATTCGAGATCTGGAGACCGCCGAGATGGCCACGCAAGCGGCTTTGACGGGGCATCTGGTGCTGTCCACCTTGCACACCAACGATGCACCAGCGGCGATCACACGTTTGTTGGAGTTGGGTGTGCCGCCTTATTTGATTAACTCGACTTTGCTGGGGGTGGTGGCGCAGCGTTTGGTGCGCGTGCTCTGCTCGCACTGCAAAACCACCCGCCCGCTGGAGGAGAAAGAGTGGCAGCGTCTGGTGGCTCCGTGGAAGCTGAAAGCACCGAAAGAGGTGTATGAGCCAGTGGGCTGTTTGGAGTGCCGCAATACGGGCTATTTGGGCCGTTCTGGGATTTATGAGCTGTTCAAACTGAGTGCCGAGCTAAAACAGTTGGTGCGTGCCGATGTGGACATTACGGAACTGCGTCGTCAGGCGTTGCGGCAGGGAATGCACCCGATGCGTTTGGCGGGAGCGCATAAAGTGGCTCAGGGTTTGACGACGATTGAAGAGATTTTGCGGGTGACGCCTCCGGCTTTGGGCTGATTTTATGAGAAAGTGTATTCTTGGTGATTAAAGTCTATATTGAATGTGTATATATGCTTATAAGATTTTTGTCAGAAAGGTTCGAGTAGATTAGCACCCTCTTATTAACGGTATTTAAGGATAAATATTTTGTTTAAAATCATGTTGTTACCATTTTTTTGTGTGATATTGGGGGCAGGTGTCGTGCATGCTGAAGCAAGTGGGCGTGCTGAAACGCGTTCTTTGAGTACAATGCCCTATTATGATGGCAGTATGGATCAAGTGGTCAGTCAAAAGTGGGTTGCTATTGATGGGCATGATGTTTTCGAGGTGGAGTTGATGGCGACTCTACAGAAGAATGATTCGATGTTCAGTCAGATTCAACCTGTTGCTGATGACCATATAGATGATGCGGTGGATAACAGTTTGAGAGTTTTTTATAGAGATGAAGCTTTAGAACAGACTTTGGTTATTGCTTTGGAGAGTTATGATAAAAAGGTTGAAGTGACCAAATATCATTTTCCCAGTGTGGCGCAGTAGTTGGGGTTATCTGTAGGATGTTAGTAACTACTCAGCCCACGTTAGACAACGTAACAAATTGATAATAAACAATATTTTTTAAAAATGGTGAAAAATGTTGTTTGTTGGTCAAAAACACACCAATACAGGTGTGTTTTTTTATTAAAAATCAATAAGTTATATGGCTGAGTAGTTACTTTAGATGTTTTATTACTTCCATCTGCTGTTTTACAAGCAGGTGTTTGGGAGGGAGTCAGTACAGAGAGTGCTCAGATTTTGGCTTTAAAGCCTAATATGGTGAATGGGCTTAAATTATATGACTGATGTTACGCACTGAACAAGAACCGGTGTCCCGACCCTAAAGGTTATTCAGGTGAGGTAAGACCATCCACCACAAAACTCAAACAACACGACCTGATTTTCCCTCTTCAATGGAAGAGAGGTTCTGGGTTAGGGGAGGTTTATTTTTCGCACGTCATTCCCGCCTTCGCGGGAATGACGTGGGCTGAGATTCTCTTGGTTTCTCACTCACTGCGTAACATCAGTTATATGAAAAAAATTGTGGTGTGAGTCGCATGAAGTGCAAGGAGCAGAGGATAAACGGATAGGGAGATAAAACAGTGGACTGGAACTGCCCGTTGTCAGGAATAAAAGGATGGATTATTTTTGATATTTGATGAGCTTGCTTCTCATCACAGGAATTGAAAAGGAAAACAGTTATGAAAATTGGTGTAACAGATGACCATGAAATGTTCAGCGACTCATTGAGCCTCACCTTTCACTGCCTTTTAGAAGGCAGTGAAGTATCCAGCTTTTACGACCCTGAGGTGTTCCTCAACTCCATTGATCAAGGCAGCCGTTTCGATCTGCTGCTCATTGATATGAACATGCCCAAAATGGACGGCCTAAGCCTGTTGCAAGCCTTGCAGGCACGTCATATTGAAACCCCCGTCGTCATTCTCTCGGCGACGGATAACATCGAGATCATTCGTAAGGTCTGGGATCAAGGCGCAGCGGCTTTTATCTCCAAAACCGGCGGTTGCAGAACGTTGGTCGAAATCCTAAAACGGATTTTAGAAGGCGAACGCTATTTATCAGAGCCGATCAAACAACTGAAAAAATGCTCAGGTACAGAAGAGGATCAAAAAATCCTCCAGCACTTAGGCATCACCAAAAAACAGTTGTCAGTACTAAAACTGATTGTGAAAGGCCACACCAATCAGCAAGTGGCCTCGGTAATGAACGTCAGTGAACACACGATTAAATCCCATGTCAGCGCCATTTATCGTACTGTTGGGGTACCTAATCGCAGCAGCTGCATTGCTCATGTTAGAACGATGGGGTTGGGCTTTTAAAGCCAAAACCCGATCCCTTTATCCCGTTCGGGGTACTCACACTCCTTTCAGACCTCCATATTAGGGCAGAAAATATTCTGCCCCTACATCCTAAACCTAAAAAAAACCTCCAATAAAGCCATAAAAATTCCAGAATTCATCCTAATATGCCATTTTTCCAGCTTAACTGCACAAAAAAGTTCAAAAATTCATACTTTAGCATGAGGTTTTTTATTTTTAGTCGGCGTAGAATTTTGTGATCCATACCACTAAAAAAAGTGTGGTGGTCAAGTAAATCTGGTCAAAGATTAGGAGCTAATTCTAAAGTTGTTGCTACATCTTCCTGTAGGCTTCCCGCTTTTTCTCCGGACAAGAGATGCAACGTTAAGAAGGCTTTTGTTATGTTTTGCCACGGATTTTAGGTGTTATATTTTTCATGATAATAAGGTGTATCAAATGCGCGTGGTGACATTCAGAGAAATGGTTAGAGTATTTTTAGGTGTTTTATTACTTCAATCTGCTGTGTTACAAGCGGGTGTTTGGGAGGGAGTCAGTACAGAGAGTGCTCGGATTTTGGCTTTAAAGCCTAATCTGGAGAATGGGCTTAAATTGTATGAAAAAAATTGTGTTATGTGCCATGAGGTGGAGGGGTGGGGATCCATCTATGGTGGTGATTTTCCTCAGTTGGCGGGTCAGCATCAATCCGTATTAGTGAAGCAGCTGCTGGATATGAGGGATGGAAAAAGAGTCAATCTGCCTATGATGGAGGAGGTGTTTTCAAAGAAGGTGCTTCAGTCGCCACAAGACTTTGCAGATGTAGCGGCTTACGTTTCAGCCCTTCCCATGACAACCGAAAATGGTAAGGGTAAAGATGAGGATGTGATGCGTGGGGGAGAAATCTATAAAAAAACCTGTATGGCTTGTCATGGCAAACATGCGGAAGGGAATGCTAAGGCAGTGGTTCCTCTTTTGAAATCTCAGCATTATGGTTATATGCTCACACAATTTATGGCGATTAAAGCAGGACATCGGGGTAATTCAGATCCTGCTATGACGGCGGTGATTCAAAATTTGAGTGATGAAGATGCACGCGGGGTACTGGATTATATTTCTCGGATTAAGCCAGCTAAGAGTAAACGAGCAGCGGAGTGGAATTTCTCCAGTGTGATGGATCAGTTTAAAGCTCATTAAGCCATTCGGATGAGCAAAAAAAGCCCTATTTTATATAGGGCTTTTTTATGGGTGTTTCTTTTAAAAATCTTAAAATTTCGACTCTTTTGGGGTTTTAGATTATTTTATGGTCATTTTTTGAGCATTTGTTGCGGTATAATGTGCGCCTATTTATTAGTACTTGTTGATATTCTAACTTTCGCGTTTAATGGAGTAAAATAGGATGTTCAAAACCAAGGTGGGTTTCGTGGCGCTGTTGTTGTGGTTTTCTGGAGCGGTGTTGGCGGTTGAATATGAAGGAGCGGACAGAGTGGATGCGGATGTGATTAAAGGCTGCGAAGCTGAGGGCAGTGCAGAAGGTTGGCAGGGTAAGAATTTGAAAGCGTTTGTGGAAGGGTGTATTGATGACTTTGCCAGCAGTTAAGCCGTTCGTCGATGAATAAGCATTAAGAATGCCCCAAAAGGGGCATTTTTTTTGATTGTTTGCTTATTTGTGATTTTAGATTAGATATCTTTAGGAAAGATAAGTTAATCTGATCGTATATTTGAACAATAAGCCGTTAGGCCGTTTTTAGCTGATTCAACGGTAAGGGAGTTGTTATGCGTGGTGCAGGTGTTTTTGCAGTGTGGTTAGCGGGTTTTGTTTTGTTGAATGTTGGAGCAGTACACGCGGGTTGGGAGAACAGTTCGGCGGATGAGGTCACGTTGTTGGCGCTGAAGCCTGATGTCGATAATGGTTTTCGTTTGTATGAAAAGTACTGTTTTGAGTGTCATGAATTAGAGGGCTGGGGGTCTCCTGATGGGGAGTTTCCTGTGGTGGCCGGTCAGCATCGTTCGGTGATATTAAAACAACTGTTGGATATGCGCAATGGTAAGCGTAAAAAATCGGAGATGGAAGAGGTCTTAGATGAAAAAGCGTTGCAGTCTCCCCAAGCTTTGGCAGATATGGTCGCCTATGTGCAAACCTTACCGATGTCGCCGGATAACGGCTTAGGGCGAGGTTTAGATACTGAAAGGGGCGGTAAAATATATGAAAAACACTGTGCTGATTGCCATGGAAAGTACGCGGAAGGTAACTCGAAGAAGAGCTACCCTCTGCTGCGTTCCCAGCATTATCGTTATATGTTGAGGCAGTTTAAAGCGGTAAGATCAGGAGAGAGAGGTAATGGTCATCCAAAAATGGAAAAAATTGCTAAAGGGATGAGTGATGAGGATGTTTTTGCGGTGTTGGATTATGTTTCTCGCCTCAAGCCCCCGCAAGCACAGCGTTCGGCCAGCCACTATCTTTTAGAGACGCTGGGCAACATTAACAATCGTTAGTCAAGTTCACTGAGGCGTGGGTATGAGGGTGTTATTTTTTGGGTTTGCTCTGTTGTGGAGTGGTTTCTCTTGGGCAGACGGTTATACGGCTGAAGATGGTGATGATAACCTCAGTCGTTATGAAGGTTCATCTTCGGTTATGGAGAAAACTCGTCGCGTAGAGGCCTATTTTATCGCAGAGAGTGAAATCACCACTGGAAAAAAGAGCCATGAAATGGTCTTTCATCAGGATGTGAAAGAGATTGCCTTTGTGGCGGAGCTTTACAACTACAAGGGGCAGGACATTACCCTAGACTGGTATTTTATGGGCAAACACATCAAGGAAGAGGAGTTTCATGTGGATGCAAAGCGTTTCCAAGTACTCACCTATAAACAGATGCACCCCAGTTGGATTGGCGATTGGAAAGTGGAACTGACAGATATTCAGCAGAATGTTTTAGTGAGAAAGTACTTTTTTTATGAGCGTTGAGTTGTGATCAGCGCGTTCGTTCTAAGATCACGAAGGCGTAATTAAAGCGGTTTTTCTCATCGGCTTGATGTGCCTCTCGGCTGGTTTCACGCCACTGTTCTGCTTCGTATTCAGGAAACCAACTGTCGCCGTTCAGCTCGGCATCAATCTGGGTTAAATAGAGTTTCTGCGTCAGTGGCAGTATGTGTCGATAAAGCGTCGCACCGCCAATTAACATCGCCTCTTCACATTCGTGAACCAATTCTAAGGCCGCTTCAATGCTGTGAACAACGTCGCAGCCGTTGGCTTGGTAGTCTAAATTACGGCTGATAATAATATTGCGTCGTCCGGGCAGAGGACGGCCAATGGAGTCGAAGGTTTTACGCCCCATAATGATCGGTTTGCCCAAGGTGGTTTTTTTGAAAAACTGTAGATCGGCGGGCAGATGCCAAGGCAGTTGATTGTTATTGCCAATCAGACGGTTGCGATCCATGGCCGCGATAATGGAGAGTTTCATACTTATGAATTTGTAATTTTATTGGAAATTTCTATGTCTTTTTTAAGCAGTGCATTTACGATTTCAGTGAGAGAAAAGGCGGATCTTTGATTGCGTAATGTTTTGATAAAAAAGTCTTTCACCTCTGGTTCGAGGTAGATAGGAAGGTCTAGCTCTTCGATGGGTCGATAGAATTTTCCTTGTTCTGCGTTTGAAAAATCGTATTCGTCTTTCATTATGGCCTTCTCTTTTGGTATGCGATTTGTTCATTCTTTGTGGCTTTTCTTGCGCTGCTAATTCGAATAAACTCTCAGCTGTTTTGATCTCTTAGGGTATGAACCACCACCAGTATAACTTCATTCATGGCTTTGCCAAGCAGCAGCCAGCGATCCTCTGAGTCTGAATGAGGGCTGTCGTATTGATTTAGCGCATAGGGGTCAGAAAATACATAGGCTGCTTGTTCGAATGAGATGGCGTGTTTTTGAATGTTGGCCTGCTCTTTTTTGTGATCCCACTCAAATTTCATACCGCAATCGGAGCCTTGATGGAGGGGTGGGGATCATAATCACACAGCTCAAAGTCTGCAAATTTAAAATCAAACAGGGTGTTGATTTCAGGGTTGAGCTTCATGGTGGGCAGTGGACGCAGTGGGCGGTTCATCTGTAGCTCGGCCTGCTCCAGATGGTTGAGGTAGAGGTGAGCATCCCCCAAGGTATGCACAAACTCCCCTACTTCTAAGCCCGTAACCTGAGCTATCATCTGGGTCAGCAGCGCGTAAGAGGCGATGTTGAACGGCACACCTAAAAAGACATCGGCGCTGCGCTGGTAGAGCTGACAGGAGAGCCTGCCGTCAGCCACATAAAACTGAAACAGCGCATGACACGGCGGCAGAGCCATCTTCTCCACGTCGCTGGGATTCCACGCGGTGACCATCAAACGGCGTGAGTTTGGGTTGTTTTTTATCTGTTTGATCACTTGGCTTATTTGATCAATACAGCCGCCCTCAGGGGTCGGCCAGCTGCGCCATTGATGGCCATAAACAGGGCCTAGATCGCCGTTTTCATCGGCCCACTCATCCCAAATGCGTACACCGTTCTCTTTTAGGTAGGCGATGTTGGTGTCGCCTCTAAGAAACCAGAGCAGTTCGTGAATGATGGAGCGTAGGTGCAGTTTTTTGGTGGTCAGCAGGGGAAAACCGGCGGCCAGATCAAAACGCATCTGATAACCAAAGGTGGAGAGGGTGCCGGTGCCGGTGCGGTCGCCTTTTTGGGTGCCGTTGACGAACAGATGGGAGATGAGGTCGTGGTATTGCTGCATGTGACTGCCTTATGCGTTGCTGGTTTTAGGTTGTTTTTTATACGCCCAGAGCATTAAACCGAGGCCGATTAAAATCATCGGGAAACTGAGCAGTTGACCTTTGGTCAGCCAACCCCAGGCGATAAAGCCAAGGTGGGCATCGGGTTGGCGTACAAACTCGATGCCAAAACGATAAAGGCCGTAAAAGAGCATAAACAGCCCAGAAACCGCCATCGTGGGTCGTGGTTTTTTCGAGTAGATCCAGAGCACGCTGAAAAAGACGATGCCCTCTAAAAAAGCTTGATAGAGCTGTGAGGGGTGACGTGGCAGCGGCCCGCCAGTGGGGAAAACCATTGCCCACGGCACATCACTGACCCGTCCCCACAGCTCGCCGTTAATAAAGTTGGCGATGCGCCCCGCACCCAAACCAATGGGGACAGCGGGGGCGACAAAATCGGCCACCTGAAAAAAGCTCTGGCCGATTTTACGTCCGTAGAGCCACATGGCGATGATCACGCCGATCAGACCGCCATGAAAGGCCATGCCGCCTTGCCAGATGCGCAGCAGCATCAGCGGGTCGTTTAAAAAGGCATCAAAATTATAAAATAATACATAACCGATGCGCCCACCGAGCACCACCCCCAGTGCGCCGTAGAAGATAAAGTCGCCGACGCGCTCTTCATTCCAAACGGAATGGGTTTGGGCGCGGCGTTTCATAAGCCACCAGGCGGCCAGAAAACCAAGCAGATACATTAGGCCATACCAGTGAATTTGGAGTGGCCCGAGAGAGAGGGCGACAGGGTCGATATTGGGGAAGGTTAGCATAGTTTTTTCGATCTAAAGTAAGGTGGGGGATAGGCTCAAAGTGACATGATAACCGCTGAATTTTCGAATGTTGAGTACACCGGTATCAAAAATCAGATATTGGCCTTTGATGCCCATCAAGGTGCCTTCAACGGTGGGGGTTTTATCAAAGTTATGCGCTTTGATCTTTGGTGGGGTATTCCAGTACGGGGTAATTAATATCGACCACCTTGGCGTCGTCTAAGATCGTAATTGGGTCATGCAGTTCATCGCGTAACTGTTGCAGCTGGGGTGCGAGAATATTGAGCAGTTCGTCACGACGCTGGATCAGATTCACTTCGGGGCGTTCGTTTTTGAGCATTTTGCGCCAGTCGGTTTTATCCGCGATGTGCTCTTTAAATATGACCTCAACCAGGCCGGAGTGCAATCGCTGTGTGACGCGCATAATCGGCAGTGCTTGCGAGGCACCTTGGTCGATCCAGCGGGTGGGGATCTGGGTCTGACGGGTGATGCCAACTTTAAGGCCGGAACTGTTGGCCAAGTAGACGATGTGATCTTGCAGGCAGAAGGATTCGCCCCACTGCGGTTCGCGACAGCTGCCTTGGGCGTAGTGGCAGCGTTCCGGTTTGACGATGCACAGATCGCAACGTGCCAGACGTTTCATGCAGGGGTAGCAGTGGCCTTGGCTGTAGCTTTTTTTTGTTTTACGCCCACAGGCGGTGCAGTTGATCAGTCCCTCGTTGTGTTGCAGCTTGAGGCTCTGACCGATCAATGGTTTGAGGTCAATCGTCTGTTCACCAAGGGGCAGATGGTAATGGACTGGGGAGCTGAGTTTGCTCTGCATCTTTGCTAAATGACCACGCTTCATCGCATTTTTCTGTTTTTCATTTGGGGAAGGGGATCTTACCTTGAGAAGCGGGCAGTGAGAAGAGCGAGTATGGTTTTGCCTGAATGATTTCATGATGACGGTGTGCTGAAGTCGGTCTTGTTGTGCGAGGAAAACCTGTTTTTTTGATCCGCTTCACGTTTGTCTCTTCTGGATGTATTAGAAAAACAGGAATTTCTTATGTTTGTTGGTATACTTCTTGGCGATTGTTTCCCTGTTCTACACAAAAATAAGGTGAGTTATGAGTGATAATAATAAAGGTAAACCTGCACCTAAGAAGCAGGAAAAACGTACAGTTGCAAAACAGACGGCTAAAAAAAGTCGCGTCTAAAAAAAACCAGCGCCAGCGTGGGCGGTGAAACATTGGTTGCGGATGCACTTGGAGCGATTCAAGGAACATTCCAAGTCATCCAAAAAGATCTACAGGCACGGGATGGCCAGAATGAGAAGTTATTCCGTGACGTAACGGAATCTCTGAGCAAAGTGAAAGAGCAAAGTGATGTTCGTTTTGAGTCGCAGCAGAAAGGCTTGGAAAAAACCGTTGATGGTTTGAAAAGCTCAGTGGAAACGCTGCTAAAAGAGTCCCAAGAGACGCAGAAAGTACAGAACGAAGGTGTGCGTCATTTTGCTGAGAGTGTTTCCACTTCGATTAACACGCTGAATAAAATTTCAGATGATCATGAGAAGAAACGCAGTCAATCTTTAGAAGAGTTGGCTAAGGCGTTGCATCAGTCCCGTGAAGATACTCGTCAAGATTATCAGCAACAGTCGAAATTAATTGATCGACAGAATCAGCAAGCGGCGAAAAAGACAAAATGGTACGGCATTCCAGCGATTGTCATTGGTGTGTTTGGCTTGTTTTATTTGGGCTACACGGTTTATGTGATGAATAACGCCATGTTGAGCATGTCCAAAGACATGCACAAAATGGAAAAAACCATGAGCACTATGGCGACGATGGCGGAAAGTGTGAAGCTAATGAGTGGTGATGTTGCTACGATGAGCCAAAATATGGCACAAATGAACCATTCCGTGATTGCGATGACCCAAGAGGTTAAAACCATGAGCGGCGAAGTGGGCAACATGAGCAAAGATACTCGTGAAATGTCTGACAGCACCAAAACCATGAGTCGAGATATGAATCAGATGAATCGTAATATGTCACCGGTGATGAACGGTGTCGGCAGCTTTATGCCTTGGGCGTATTGATTACGTTTTGATATTGATTGATTGTAAAAAAGGCGCTGCTTGAAAAAGCAGCGCCTTTTTTTGTGAAGAATTTGAATATTAGCCCAAACGCCAAGCGTGAAACTTCTCCAACCAATTTAGCACGTTTTCTGGGGCGTGATTTTTTTTCCAAATTCCCGCTGCGTATTTGTTGGCCTCGCTGAGGGTCGGATAAATATGGATGGTGCCGAGGATTTTATTCAAACCTAAATTGTGTTTCATCGCCAAGACATATTCACTGATTAATTCCCCTGCATGGGTGCCAACGATGGTCACGCCCAAGATTTTATCGCTGTTGGGTGAGGTCAGGACTTTGACAAAACCAGACGTTTCGCTGTCGGCAATGGCACGATCCAGATCGTCCAGTTCATAACGAGTCACCTCATAAGCGATATTCTGCTGTTTTGCCTCCTGTTCATTCAGACCTACCCGAGCGACTTCAGGATCAACAAAGGTCGCCCACGGAATGACGCGGTAATCCACCTGAAAGCGTTTAATGCCCGAGAAGAGGCTGTTGACCGCGCTGTACCACGCTTGATGAGCGGCGGTGTGAGTGAACTGATAGGGGCCAGTACAATCGCCCGCGCAGTAAATGGTCGGGATGTTGGTCTGTAAAAAACCGTTGGTCTTAATGGTGCCGTTGTCAGCCAGTTCGATCTTCAGCTCGTGCAGGCCAAATCCGTCGGTATTGGCGCTCCTGCCGTAGGCGACTACAATCTGATCAAAGGCAATTTTTACCGTTTTTCCCTCGTGTTGACAGAAGGCGATTTTTTCGCCATTTTCTTGGCTAATGCTGTGAATTTGGTGGTTGGTTAATACTCGAATGCCTTCTTGTTTAAATTTCTGCTCCACCAGTTCGGAGACCTCTGGGTCTTCATTGCGCATCAATCGGGCGCTGCGTTGCACTTGAGTGACCTGGGAGCCGAGGCGAGCAAAGGCTTGACTGAGTTCGCAACTGATGGGGCCGCCACCTAAAATAAGCAGTCGTTTGGGCAGTTCAGTGATTTTCCACAGCGTGTCGGAGGTTAAATAATCTACTTTACTTAGCCCAGCAATATTGGGTACCAAGGGGCGTGCGCCCGTGGCAATAATAATATTACGAGCGCTGAAGGTCTTGCCGTTGACTTCGACGGTGTAGGGGGAGCTGATTTTGGCCTCACCTTGTTTAATCTCAGCGCCAAGGGCTTGGTAGCGTTCGATGGAGTCGTGAGGCTCGATTTTTTTTATAATATTGTGGACGCGCTGCATTACCTCGCTAAATTGAAAATCGGTTGCGTGTGGCTTGAGACCAAATTCTTCACCCCGTTTGGCGTAAGAGACCATTTTAGCTGAACGAATCAGTGCTTTGCTTGGCACGCAACCGGTATTGAGGCAGTCGCCGCCCATTTTATCTTTTTCGATCAGCAGCACTTTGGCGCGTACCGCACGGGCGATGTAGGTGCTGACCAGACCTGCCGCGCCAGCACCGATGACAATCAGGTTGTAGTCGAATTTTTTTGGTTTTGGATAGCTGCGTAACAGGCGTGAGGTTTTCCAGCGATTCAGCAACGTTTTGCTGATAAAGGGAAACAGCGCCAAGGCAATAAAAGATAACAGCAGTTCGGCGGAGAGAATGTCAGCAGGGTTGTTGATCTGCCCCAGCTGGGTACCGGCGTTCACATAGACGATGGTGGCCGGTAACATGCCCAATTGACTGGTGAGGTAGTATTTCCAGCTGGCCATTTTGCTTAGACCCATGACCAAGTTGAGCAGAAAAAAGGGCACCAGTGGAACGAGGCGCAGCGAGAAGAGGTAAAAAGCACCCTCTTTTTCAATACCTGCATTGATTTTTTTCGCCTGTGTCGGGAAGCGTTTTTCGATGCTGTCTTGAAACAAAAAACGCGATACCCAAAATGCGCAGGTTGCACCCAGAGGTGCTGGCAAAGGAGATTAAAATGCTGCCGGTGGCAACGCCAAACAGTGCGCCGCCCATTAAGGTTAAGGGCGTGGCCACAGGCAGAGAGAGGGCGGTGACGGCAACGTAGGTCAGAAAGAAAATGCTTAGGGTCAGGATTTGATGTTGTTGGTAGTAGTCGGAAAAATGTTGTTGTTGGGTTTTTAAATTTTCTAAATTAAGCACGTTTTGTAGGTCGAAAAAGAAAAAGGCGCTGATTAAAGTCAGTAACAGCAGCATCAGCAGGGTTTTTTTGATGGATGATTTTTTCGATGTTTCGGGCATGGTTTTGCCTTTTATAAAGGTGATGGTCGGGTATTGCGAGCTTTGATGCACGTTGCGTGCGAAGGTTCACGCTGGATTTTTAGGGTGTCTTTTTGGCGCGGTAATGCTCAGGCCACTGCACCTTTACTACTTCGCTATTGGCAGAAAAGGCGTGACAACTGTTGAGCAGGGCGGGCGGATTGTTGTTTTGTGGTGCTTTAGGTTGCACCGTTTGATAAGCGATGGTGGCGGCGACCGAAAGCAGATCGACTAAGTGGGTGCAGCCTTTGACCCCGCCGAGGTGTTTTTGTACTTGTCGTCGCCAGCCTGGAATAATGCGTTTACCTTGTAAAGCCTGAAAACGCTGCTCCACTTCAGGGCAGCTGGCAAAGGGAGCGTCGTCGGTAACCGCTTCTATTTTATGAATCAAGAGGTTGTCATCAAGGGTTAGGCGCAGGCTCATATTATGCAGGAATTCTCCCGCTTGAATTTCGCCGCGATAACGGTTGGCAAACGTATAGGATTTGCAGTCAGTCAGGTGGGCTTCAATATCCCACAGACCGTCTTCCCGCAAAAAGCCGTCGCATGTGATGCGACGTTGGTGTTTTATTTGTCGAGTGGCGGCGGGAGTCAGGGGCATAAGAAGTAGGGCAAGCTTTGTGCTTGATGGGGGAGACTGAGGCGATCTGTTTTCATGATGGATCAGCATACCTTAAAGTGAGGTGGCCTTCTAACGTGATCGTTTTAAGTGTGCTATATTAAAATTCCTAATCGTGAGTGGGGTGTCGTCAACGCTCGGGGCGCGTTTGTCGTTTGACTGTGGATGAAGGGCGACCTAAGTGAAAAAGCGTGGCATAATCGGCTCACTTTGATTTTTGTCTTTGCCTCTGTTTTGCAGAGACAGTGATCGGTTTTTACTTTTTTTGGAGGTTTGTGTTGTGAGTGGAGAAATCATTGCTTTGAGTGACGACAGCTTTGAAACTGAGGTGTTGAAATCGGAGCTGCCGGTGTTGGTTGATTATTGGGCTGACTGGTGTGGACCTTGCAAGATGATTGCGCCGATCTTGGAAGAGTTGGTTGGCGAGTACGCAGGCAAGTTGAAAATTTCCAAACTGAACATCGACGAAAATCCAGCAACGCCACCAAAATACGGTATTCGTGGTATCCCAACCTTGATGATTTTCAAAGATGGGGCTGTTGAAGCGACCAAAGTGGGTGCCTTATCAAAGTCTCAGTTGACCGCCTTTATTGACAGCAACGTCTGACGGCTTGGCGTTTTGTTACTAAAAAACGTTGTCTTAATAGCCTTGTTGGGTTGTTAAGATTGAGCGATTCAAGGACGAAGTGATGCTCCAACACTGTTTTTCATTTACGGGTGGATCTGTTTTTTTATCTGTGTTATCGTTCCACGGAACGTTTCCCCGAATTTTAGTCTCCCTGACCTATTTTATTGGGTTTTCCCTAACATCATCACTGGACAACAGACAGCGCGTCGGCTGATGCCGTTTGCCACCCCTCCTATTTTGATCTTCCTCTCTATTATTGTGCGATGAATTCCATGAATCTAAGCGAACTTAAAAATAAACCTGCATCTGAACTGATTGAAATTGCTCAATCCATGAACATTGAAAATATGGCCCGCTCGCGTAAGCAGGACGTTGTTTTCTCGATCCTCAAAGCGCGCGCTAAAAAAGGCGAGGATATTTTCGGTGGCGGTGTTTTGGAGATTTTGCAAGACGGCTTCGGCTTTCTGCGTTCGGCGGACAGCTCTTATCTTGCCGGTCCCGATGATATTTATGTCTCGCCGAGCCAGATTCGGCGCTTTAATTTGCGTACCGGCGATAGCATTACCGGTAAAATTCGTCCGCCCAAAGACGGTGAGCGTTATTTTGCTCTACTGAAGGTGGATCAGATCAATTTTGGTCGCCCTGAAGAGTCGCGTAATAAAGTCTTGTTTGAAAACTTGACCCCGTTGCACGCCACAGATCGTTTTCTTATGGAACGTGGCAACGGCAGTACCGAAGACATCACCGCGCGGGTGATCGACATCGCTTCCCCTATCGGTAAAGGTCAGCGTGGCCTGATTGTTTCGCCACCGAAAGCGGGTAAGACGATGATGATGCAGAACATCGCTCAAAGCATCGCTGCTAATCATCCCGACAGTTATCTGATCGTTTTGTTGATCGACGAGCGCCCAGAAGAGGTGACGGAGATGAAGCGCATGGTGCGCGGTGAAGTGGTCTCCAGTACCTTTGATGAACCGGCCAGCCGTCACGTTCAAGTGGCTGAGATGGTGATCGAAAAAGCCAAACGTCTGGTGGAGCATCGTAAAGATGTGGTGATTTTGCTCGATTCTATTACTCGTCTGGCACGGGCGTACAACACCGTGATTCCCTCCTCGGGTAAAGTGTTGACCGGTGGTGTGGATGCCAACGCACTGCATCGTCCGAAACGCTTTTTTGGTGCGGCGCGTAACATCGAAGAGGGTGGCAGCTTGACCATTATCGCTACCGCACTGATTGATACCGGCTCCAAAATGGATGAAGTGATCTACGAAGAGTTTAAAGGCACCGGTAATATGGAGCTGCATCTGGATCGCCGTATCGCAGAGAAGCGCGTCTTTCCTGCGATCAATGTGAACCGTTCCGGTACTCGTCGTGAAGAGCTGATGATGGATCAAGAGTCACTGCAAAAGACGTGGATTTTGCGTAAATTTCTTCATCCAATGGGTGAGACCGAAGCGATGGAATTTCTCTTGGGGCGTTTGCAGCACACCAAAACCAACGATGAATTTTTTGCCGCGATGAAACGTTAGACCCGTCTTTTAACCTCTCCTGCTAGGAGCCTCCAGCATCTCTGAAGAGTGGCTGGAGGAACACGGCTCCGCCCTCTACGCTTACGCTTACACCCATTTTCATGATCAGCATCACGCTGAAGATATAGTGCAAGAAACCCTTCTCGCGGCTCTTAAAGGAGCTGATCAATTTCAACAGCGCTCCTCTGTCCGCACATGGCTGGAGACCGCCGTGCGGCTTAAATTAGATCTGCTGGTGCTGGTGCTGCGAGACAACGCCTACGGCATGATTAAGTGGAAACAAGCCAATATGGGGTTTAATGACTTTGGTCTTGATTACGGCAACCCTGATTTTCCTCTCTACGCCAAAAGTTACGGAGCGCACGGCCATCGGCTTACGTCGGCGACAGAACTCAGTGAGTTATTAGAAGCCTGTTTTACTCAGGGAGGCGTGCATTTGATTGAGGTGCCGGTGGATTATTCTGAAAATGATCGCATTCTTAACCACTTGGATTCAACCAATAAGTGCATAACTTGACGAGATAGAAAAAGTGGCCAGCAGCCTGTAGGCTTCCCGCTTTTTCTCCGGACAAGAGATGCAACGATGAGAACCTACAAACAACTGACCACAGAACAACGATGCCAGATTTACGCGCTAAAGAAAAGCGGAATGACACAGCAGTGGATAGCAGATGCGGTGGGTATCAGCCAACCGTCCATCAGCAGAGAACTGAGGCGCAACCGAAGTCAGTGTGGTTACCGCTACAAAAAGGCTCAAGAGATAAGCGAGCAGCGGCGTAAAGCGGCCAGAAAAGCCCTTCAGATGACACCTGAGATGATCGAGTTGTTGGAAGAGAAACTTTCTGAGAAGTGGAGTCCAGAGCAGATTTCAGGTTGGTTACTGGAGGAACGAGGCCTGTCTCTCAGTTACGAAACCATCTACTTACACGTTTGGAAAGACAAAGTAGAGGGGGGCGAGCTGTACAAACATCTGCGGCGTAAAGGCAAGGTTTATCAACCTCGTAGTAAAAAGTTAGCGGGACGTGGCTACATAAAGAACCGCGTCAGCATTGATGAACGGCCAGCGGTAGTCGATGAAAAAAGTCGTGTAGGAGACTGGGAAATTGATCTGGTTATTGGGAAAGGCCACAGCGGAGCGTTGGTGACAATTGTAGAGAGAGCGACACGTTTTACCGTATCAAAACGAATTGATGATAAATCAGCCAAGACCGTCACGGCAGCCACACTGGATTTATTGGAGCCATTTAAGGACGTTGTTTTAACGATCACGGCGAACAATGGAAAAGAGTTTGCTTATCACGAACAGATGACCGAAGCCTTAGATGCGAAAGTCTATTTTGCTGATCCCTACTGTTCTTGGCAGAGAGGATTGAACGAAAATACGAACGGTCTTTTGCGACAATATTGGCCAAAGAATACGGACTTTAAAAAAGTGTCGGCAAACGAAGTAAGTGCCGTTATAATTAATCTAAACGATCGACCAAGAAAAAAACTGGGATATAAAACACCCGCTAAATTAATGGCGGAACACAGAGCTGCAATTGCAGCTTAAGCGGTTATACACTTCGGGGTTGAATCTGCCTCATGGCAATGAGTTTTTACACGACAGTGATATTCATTGGAGCAGTATTTTGCTCAATTTTATTATCCCATTTTGTGTTTCTGCTTACAGCGGCACGCGGGCGGCGTACCGCACCTGTGGTTTGCCGCCTACAACAGTTAAATAGATTGGTTGTATGGTTAGGCGTTTCGATAGAGGCGCAGCAGAGTCAAACTGAGTAGAAACCACCCCCCCCATTGAGCCACCGGTACCGCTGTCAACATCGGATTGATTGTTGGGGTTGGTGGTATTGCCAGCTGCATTATTAGTTGTGACGGTGTTTAAGGGTGTGTTGCTATTGGCGGTGGTGCGGATGCGGTTATTGCGCCGATCGGCAACGTAAAGTGCATCGTTATCGTCGATGTTAATGCCTTGTGGGCCATTGAGATCGGCATTGCTGATAATGGTGGTTACGGTTTGGGTTTCAAAATGGATTGCTCGCACGTCTGATGCGCTTTGATCACTGAAAAAGAGGTCGCCGTTTTTTGCTAATACCAGCCCCCAGGGCTGTTTTACCGTAGCGGCAGACAAACGGGTACCAGAGGAAAAACCGAGGCCGTTGTCACCAATAACACTGCTGATCAGGCCGCTACTGAGATCGACTTTTCGGATCCGTGAGTGAGAACTGTCAGCGATGTAAAGCGTATTGTTGGCATTGTCGATGGCCAAACCTTGAGGGTTGTTCAGGCTGGCGCTGATGGCGGGGGCTCCATCACCGATGTCCGCACCGTTGAGAGGGGGATTTGTTAGTGGCGTTTGCCCGTTGCCAGCGATGGTGCTGATCAAGCCGCTGCTGATTTCTAGCATTCGAATCACTTGATTGCTGCTGTCGGAGATGTAGATATTGCCATTGGTATCTACGGCCAAACCTTGTGGCAATGAGAGGCGGGCATCCACAGCTAAACCACCATCTCCTGTATAACCTCGCACGCCGCTGCCGGCGATGGTGGTAATGATATTGGTCATTAAATTAATTTGGCGGATACGGTTGTTCTGTTTGTCTGCAATATAGAGTGTGTCGCCGTTGGGGCTAAGTGCCAGAGCTACAGGTTGGTCAAAGCTGGCTTGTATTGCTTGATATTGGTCGCCGCCAAAGGCGGCTGTGCCATCACCGGCAAAGGTGGTGATATTACCATTGGCATCGACTTTACGAATGCGATTGTTGTTTTGTTCGCTGATATAGAGGTTGCCTAAAGCGTCTGCCAGTACGTCCGTTGGGGCGTTGAGTTGTGCGTTGGCGGCTGCTGCTTGATCGCCGGAAAAACCGCCAGTACCGGTGCCAGCGTAAGTGGTGATCATGAGCACAGCTTGGCTGTTGCTGAACATCAAACTCAATAAGAATCCAATGGCTATTTTTACCTTGTGGTGAGATATACTCATAGTCGTCCTCCTCGGACAGCTGTAACCCCCTGTTGGTCTTTTTGTTAAGGGCTCAAATTTAAAAGTCAGTTAAGTATCAATGTAAGCCTTATCTAATATGAGGTAAAGACCCATTGTGCTAAAACTCGATCTGGATCGCAAAAAAAGCGATCTGGGGTCAATAAGTCTATTTTTACGGGGAAGATTGGAGGAAATAGAGCAAGGATTAATGGTTTTTTAAGAATACTGAAGTTGTATCCATTAGGTTGTTTTGCTGGTTTTCAGCCGTTTTTTTTGGAAAAAATGTAAAAGGCAGAAGAACTCTGCCTTTTATGAGGGTTGTTACTTTTTCTCTTCGCGCTGCACGGCGCGGTAGCCGATGTCGGTACGGAAATAGACCTTAGACCAATTGATTTTATCTAAAGCCTGATAGACTGCTGTTTGGGCTTGTTTGACGTTGTTACCCAGCGCAGTGACGCAGAGCACTCGTCCGCCGCTGGTAACGACGTTACCTTCTTTCTCGGCGGTTCCGGCATGAAACACTTTGACGTTTTCAGAGTCCGCGTGTGCCAGACCTGAGATCACCTCACCTTTGGCGTAGTGATCAGGATAACCGCCAGCGGCCATCACCACCCCCAGTGCTTTGCGCTTATCCCATTGAGTCGTCTGCTGGCTTAAAGTGCCGTTGATGGCAGCCAGACACAGTTCGGCCAGATCGCTCTGTAGGCGCATCATAATCGGTTGGGTTTCAGGGTCGCCAAAGCGGACGTTGTACTCCAGCATTTTGGGGATGCCGTCGGAGTCGATCATCACGCCTGCGTAGAGAAAACCGCTGTATGGAGTGCCCTCAGCAGCCATGCCTTCCACGGTGGGCTGAATCACCTGGTCTAAAATGCGCTGGTGCATCTCTTCTGTGACCACGGGAGCGGGTGAGTAAGCGCCCATGCCGCCGGTATTGGGCCCCAGATCGCCGTTGTCGCGGGCTTTGTGGTCTTGGCTGGAAGCCATTGGCAGTACGTCGGTGCCGTTGACCATGCAGATAAAGCTGGCCTCTTCGCCGTGCAGAAACTCTTCTACCACCACTCGATGACCGGCTTCCCCAAAGGCGTTGCCTGCCAGCATGTCGCGGATGGCTTCGGCGGCTTCGGTTTCGCTCTGCGCTAAGATGACCCCTTTACCGGCGGCCAGTCCATCGGCTTTGATGACGATGGGTGCGCCCATTTTTTTCAATGTAGGTAATGGCCGGTTCGATCTCGGTGAAGACCTGATAGGCGGCGCTGGGGATGTTGTGACGCGCAAGAAAGTCTTTGGTGAAGGCTTTGGAGCCTTCCAGTTGCGCCGCTGCCGCTGTGGGGCCAAAGATTTTTAGGTCGTGTTGCTGAAACAGATCGACGATACCGGCCACCAGTGGCGCTTCGGGGCCGACGACGGTGAGGCCAATGCTGTTTTGTTGGGCAAAGTTGAGTAGAGCGGGCAGATCTTCTGCACCGATGTTGATGTTTTTCAGCTTGGTTTCGTGGGCGGTACCGGCGTTGCCTGGGGCGACAAACACCGTTTTGACTTGGGGCGATTGCGCCAGCTTCCACGCCAGCGCGTGTTCGCGGCCACCGCCGCCAATGACTAAAACATTCATATTTTTTTCCTGAGAAAATAGTAGAGGCAGAAAACTGAGTGTCAGGGTGTCCAGTTATTGAGCTGAGAGCGAATGCGGCAGGGATGCCGCATTCGAGCCTACAGGGATGTATTTACGGCGTCTCTCAGATCAGTGGCTGGGCACGCTGGCTTGATGCCAACTTAGTGACGGAAGTGACGCATGCCGGTGAAGAGCATCGTCATGCCGTGTTCGTTGGCCGCGTCGATCACCTCTTGGTCACGCATGGAACCGCCCGGTTGGATCACGGCGGTGATGCCCGCTTCATGGGCGGCATCAATGCCGTCACGGAAAGGGAAAAAAGCATCGGAGGCCATCACAGAGCCAGCTACTTCCAGATGTTCGTCGGCGGCTTTGATCCCGGCGATTTTGGCCGAGTAGACGCGGCTCATTTGACCGGCACCCACGCCGATGGTCATTTCATTTTTGCAGTAGACAATGGCGTTGGATTTGACAAATTTGGCCACTTTCCATGCGAACATCAGGTCGGTTATTTCGGCTTCGCTCGGTTGGCGTTCGCTGACTACGTTTAGTTCATGGGCTTTCACCATGCCGTGGTCGCGTTCTTGAACCAGTAGGCCGCCGTTGATGCGTTTGAAATCCAGATCGTCGGTGCGACAGCGATCCCATTCTCCGCAGGCCAGCAGGCGTAGGTTTTTCTTCGCGGCGATGATCTCAACGGCTTCTGCGCTGACGCTGGGGGCGATGATCACCTCGACAAATTGGCGATCCACAATGGCTTGCGCGGTTTTGGCATCAAGCTCCTGATTGAAGGCGATGATGCCACCAAAAGCGGAGGTGGGGTCGGTTTTGAAGGCCAAGTCGTAGGCTTCAAAGAGGCTGTTGCCCAGCGCCACACCGCAGGGGTTGGCGTGTTTGACGATCACACAGGCGGGGCCTTCGTTGAAACTTTTTACGCACTCCAGTGCGGCATCGGTGTCGGCGACGTTGTTGTAGGAGAGCTCTTTGCCTTGCAGTTGCGTGGCGTGAGCGACACAGGCTTCCGCTGGCTCGGCTTCCACATAGAGCGCCGCTTTTTGGTGTGGGTTTTCGCCGTAACGCATGGTTTGGCTCTGTTTGAATTGCAGGCTCAAACTCTGCGGGAAGTCGGTTTTGCTGCCATCTTCGCTGATCAAGCCGAGATAATTGGCAATAGCACCATCGTAGGCGGCGGTGTGTTCAAAGGCTTTTACCGCCAGTTTGAAGCGGCGGGTTTGGCTCAGGCCGTCGTCGCTCAGTTCGGTCAGTACCACCGAATAGTCAGCAGGATCGGTGACGATGGCCACATCGTTATGGTTTTTTGCCGCCGAACGCACCATCGCTGGGCCACCGATGTCGATGTTTTCAATCGCGTCTTCTAAGGTGCAGTCGGCTTTGGCAACGGTTTCACGGAAGGGGTAGAGGTTGACCACCACCATGTCGATGGGTTTGATGCTGTGTTTGTTCATGATGCCGTCGTCGATGCCGCGCCGTCCTAAAATACCGCCGTGAACTTTGGGGTGCAGGGTTTTGACCCGTCCGGCCATCATTTCAGGAAAGCCGGTGTAGTCGGCCACTTCGGTGACGGGCAGATTGTTGTCCGCCAGCAGTTTGGCGGTGCCGCCGGTGGAGAGCAGCTCCACACCGTGCTGGTGCAGCCCTTGGGCAAATTCAAGTAGGCCGGATTTATCGGAGACGCTGATCAAGGCCCGGCGAACCGGACGCACTGTGGAGTTGCTCATGCAATTTATCCCAAAATTAGAGGCGGAAACAGGGGCGCGATTATAGCGGAAATGGGGGCGGTG